>NZ_JBEUPA010000012.1:0-98280 GCF_040492065.1 Actinomadura sp. NPDC000929
GGACCGCCTGGGCATGACCCAGCAGGCGGTCTCCAAGCGGATCGCCAAGCTCGAAGCGGCCCTCGGCGTCCCCCTCCTGCACCGCTCCCGCACCGGCGCCGAGCCGACCGAGGACGGTGCGGCCTTCCTCCCCCAGGCCCGAGCACTGATCGGCCTCGCCGACCAGGCCACCGCGATGCTGCGCGCCCGCCACCGCGCCCTGCGCATCGACGTGCTCGGCCACAACGCGGCCCCGATCGAGATCGTCCGTTCCTTCTACGAGACCGGCGACGCCGAAGTCGACATCGTCGTCTCCCGCGGCGCCGGCTCACGCTGGACGGCCCTCACCGACGGCTCGATCGACGCCGCCTTCGGCCGCGTCACCGCACCTCTCCCACCAGGGATCAGGCGCGTCCCGGCCGCCCTGGAGCCCATCCCCATCCTGGTCGGCCACCGGCACCGCCTCGCCGAGCACCGCCAGGTGCCGATGAGAGAACTCTCAGGCTCGACGGCATGGATGCCCGGCAACACCCCCGAAAGCGAGTGGGCGGACTACTACCGCCACCTCAGCGCAGAGTTCGGCGTCCACATCGACACATCAGGCCCGGTCTTCGGCCACGACCACATGATGGAGAGGATCGGCGCCTCCCCCGACCTCATCACCTTCGGAAACAAGACCCAGTTCCCCGGCCACCCGGACGTCGTCCAGATCGCCATAACCGACCCCACCCCGGCCTACCCCTGGTCCCTGATGTGGCACGAGGCCAACCGCCACCCGTCCCTCCCCAGCTTCATCACCCACGCACAACACCACTACCGCCCTCAAACGGAATGGCTCCCAACTCCCGACCGCCCCCACTTCCCAACGCCACAATGACGGCGCCGTCGCGGCGGGCGGCGGGCGCGGACCCCCTTCCAAAGTCGGTGGTCGGCTTCTCTTTCGAGCGGCTCGGTCTGGTCTGCGGTGTGATGTGCCGTTCCCGCCCCTGCCGCGATGCTCATCGGCATGAGCAACGACACGCAGCAGACCGCGAAGACCTGCACCACCGCTCGGCGCAGGGGCCGCGCGATCAACGTCGCCGCCGCAGCGGCCGGCGCTCTGCTCCTCTGGGCCGTCAATGATCCCTGGGCCGGCAGCGCCCTCACCGTCCACCAGGGCGACTCCACCCAGCACATCGGCCCGGCTGCCGTCGTCGGCGCCGCGCTGGCCGCCGGACTGGCCGCCTGGGGGTTGCTCGCCCTCCTGGAGCGCACCGTCCGCCACCCCACCCGGGTCTTCCGGATCATCACGCTGATCACACTGGCCCTCTCACTGGTGGGACCGCTGGGCAGCGGCGCCGACACCAGCAGCCGGCTCGTGCTGCTCGGCATGCACCTGACCGTCGGGGCCGCGCTGATCATCGGGCTGCCCCACCGGCGGAACCGCTGCTGATCAGACGCCGGGCGCGCCCCCTCCGCCGTCATGAGGGGTCGACGACTGCGAAGACGACCTTGCCCGCGTTGCCGGCCAGGGGACGGACGCCCCAGCAGCGCGCGAACTGGTTCACGATGAACATTCCCCGGCCCGTCTCGCTGATGGTGTCCGCGCGCTGGACGCGGGGCAGATCGTAGGTCTCGTCCTGCACCTCCATCCACAACGCGCCGTCGTCCGTGCGCCCGACCCGGAACGTCACGTCACCGTCGGGCGCGGACGCGTACCGGAGGGCGTTGGTCACCAGTTCGCTCGCCACCAGGCAGGGGACGAAGTCGTCCATCTCCCACTGACCGGCGACCAGCCGAACGAACCGCCGCACCTCGGCGACGACCGCAAGATCGTTCTTCACCACGATCTCGTTCCCGTGACATGCCGACTCGCCCATGATCGATCTCCTCACCGTCTGTAGCGAATGCCACACAGTGAGCCACTATCCAGGCTACGATTTGCATGCCAAAACACACTTGGCAGGTGCTGGCATGGCTGAATCAAATTTGGCATGTTCCAAGGTGAGGCAGGCCCCATGTCCCCCCGTCGACAACGTCCACGCGAATCCCCCGCCCTCGTCGCTTTCGGTCGCCAGATGCGGTTGATGCGAGAGGCCAAAAAGGTGAAGCAGGAGACCATTGCTCATTTGACCAAGGTCAGCGCGCCGCAAGTCAGCAAGATCGAAGCTGGCAAGCGGCGCGCCACCCGAGCCTTCGCGGTGGCCATGGACGACTACCTGGGGGCTGGAGGCGCGCTCGTCAACCTCTGGGAAGACCTCAACAAGGACGGGCATCCCGTGCCCATCTGGTTCGACTGGCCCGTGATCGAAGCCGATGCGGTGATGCTCGTCTGCTACGAGCAGTCAGTCATGCCCGGTCTCGCGCAAACCCCGGCCTATGCCTCGGCGATTCTCCATGGCAACCAGCAGGCCGTAGAGGCACGGATCAGCCGCCAGACGGTCATCACTGGCAACGGCGAGTCGGTCCCGCCCATTCTGGTGATCATGGTGGACGAACAGGCGCTCTACCGGCCGGTCGGCACCTCGGAGACGATGAGGGAGCAACTTGAGCACCTGATCGCGCTGAGTTTATTGCCTAACGTCACGGTTCAAGTAGTCTTGACAAGTGGCGAGCACAACGGGAACTCGGGTTCTTTCGTGATTGCCACGATGGCTGACCGCAGCGAGGTCGCCTATGTCGAAACGGCGATCCGCCCAATCACTACGGACAATCCGGAAGACCTCTCCGAGTTGGCGCGGACTCTGGTGGACCTCCGCGCGCGAACGCTCACAGGTGAGATGTCCTGCGCACTGATCAGGAAGGTGGTTCAGGAGAAATGGACCTGACGAACGCCAAGTGGCGAAAGAGCAGCCACAGCACATCCAACGGTGGCAACTGCGTCGAGCTGGCGGACGTGGCCGGGGCGGTGGCCGTGCGGGACAGCAAGGATCCGGACGGGCCCGTCCTCCTGCTCACCCGTGTGGCAATGCGCAGCGCCGTGGACTCCGCCCTCGCGACTCGCTGAACCGGCCGCGACCGCCGGTCAGGGGGTGGACGGGGGGTCGGCTTTGTGGCGGCCGTTGGGCTTCAGGGGTGGGACCTTGCGGGGCTGGCGGGGGGCCGTGCCTCTGGGGAGGGCGTGGCGGGCTTTCTGGAGGCGCTGCGGAGCCGGCGCTTCGGGGGGCTTCGAGGGCTCGGGCGGGTCCGGTTCGGCGGGCTGCTCCGGGGTCTGCTGCTGTTCGCGGAGGTACTCCTCGAACTCCATCGAGTGGGCGGTCGGCAGCGTGATGATGCCCGGGTTCGCGTCCACCAGGAGGGTGCGGCGGCCCGTCGCGCCCGAGTGGGTGAAGACCATGGCCGTGGGCGGGAGCTCCTGGAGTTGCAGGGGTTCGATGAGGAGTTCACGGAAGCCTTGCTTGTCGGGACGCGGCCGGGCGACCGTGCGGCCCCAGGCGGTCGCGGAGCTGATGCCCTCCACCAGGACGGAGTCGTCGGCGGCGGGGGCGGGCAGCGGCGTCCAGACGGGGTCGGTGAGGCCGTCGCCGCGGGGGCGCGCGTAGGCGACCGTGCTGGCGTAGGACTCGCCCGCCACGTCGAACAGCGTCTCGGCGGCCGAGTCGGTGATCTCGGCGACGAGCAGCGGCTGCCCGGCGCCGATGTGCTCGGCGGCGACGCGGGCGTCCTCGGGGTTGCCGAGCCGCATGAACCCGACGGCGGCGTGGCCGCGGCGGCCGAGGCGCTCGCGGACGTGGCCGGGGATCGACCGGTACATCAGGACGAGCCCGGTGCCGGTGGCCTCGCAGGCGTCGATGAGGCGGTCCAGGACGTCCCCGCGCAGCTTCTCGGCCCCGCAGAGGAAGAGCGTGTGGTCCCAGCGGCCGCCGGGCGGGGCCTCGCGGATCCGGTGCGTGAGGGCGGTCGTCACGTAGGTGCCGAGGATGCGGTTGGTGAGGACGCCGGCGCGCCGGTCCATCGACACCACGTGCAGGCGCGAGGGCGGCAGGCGGACGGGCTCGGTGGCGAGCTTCTCCAGCTTGCGGAGCTGCGCCTCCAGCGCCCACGCGCGGCGGACGACGATGCGGTCGGTCGCGTCGCGGCCGAACAGGGTCGCGATCCGCTCGTGCTGCTCGTCGGTGAGCAGGCCCTTGCGCAGGTCGTCGCGGGGGTCGCCGACCTGGGCGAGGACGCGCAGGGCGGCGGTGATCTTGGGGATGGTGGTGTCCGGGCCGAGGACCTCGATGAGACGTTCCAGGATCGAGTTGTCGAACGACAGGTCGCGGGTGCCGCCCTCCTCCTCGCCCGCGCTGACGACCAGGGACAGCACGTCGGCGAGCGCCTCGGGATTGAGGCCGCGGGTGGCGTCGAGGCGCGGGAGGTCGGCGGGCAGGACCCAGACGAGCGGGTCGTCGCCGCGGTCGGCCGCGAGCCGGAGGAGGTCGTGCGCGACCGCCCCCTCGGACAGGTCGATCACGGTCAGCCGCGCGCCCACGGCGAGCCTGGCCGCGCCCATCGTCGTGACGGCCGCGGACCATCCGGCGAGGGTGCCGCCCACGACGTCCACCCGGTCGACCCCGGGCGGGACGGCCACCGGGTACCACTCGCGCTGGCTCTCGTACGCCGACTGGCGGCGCTCCCACTCGGCCCGCTCCTTGGTGTAGGCCTCGTCGGCCTTCCTGCGGGCCCGCTCGCGTGCGGCCCGGTCGCGCTCCTCAGCGTCCCGCTCGTGGGCGATCCGTTCGCGGACGCCGCGTTCGTCCCGCCACAGCGCGCCGCCGGTGATGGCGAGGACGACGCCGCACGCCAGCAGCGCCACGATGGCGAACGCCCACGGGATCACCCCGGCGGCGCCGCACAGGAGGAACAGGCCGACGAACACCAGCGTGCCGGCGAACGCGATGCGCAGCGGACGCCCGGCCATGTCCTCGCCGGGCCGCCGCGCGGGAGGCGGCAGCGGCGCCCGCGGCGGCGCCTCAGGCCGGTCGGGGGGCGGCCCCGGGTCGGGGTGCACCTGCGCGTAGCGCCAGCCCACGTAGACGCGGTCGGCCTGTGTGAGCCGCGCCATCGCGGACCCGCTCGCCATGTCCGTCACGTCGAGAGACCCCTGGGAGTCGCGGGAATGTATGGAACGCCTGGGGGTGGCCGGTTCGGTTGCTTACGGTCGGTTTCCTACACAGCACAGGGTAAAGAGCTTCCCGCGTTCCCGCGCCACGTTCAATGGAACAGCCCTCCCGACGTCCGATATCCATCGCAAATTCGGTCACGGCGCCCACCTGCTACGAAGATCGGACAAGCCTCCCGTCAGGAATGGCCACACCCGGCCACCTGTGGGCCCACGCGACTGTCCGGATCCCGGCCTCTCGGCCCGCGGCGGGGGGCCGGGGGGCGCACTCGTTGATCAGGGAGGGCGGTAATGTCCGATGTCGTCGCAGTCGCCGACCCAAGGTGAGGAGCCCGCGTGTCGTTGACCGGCTGGCCTCTGGCGTGCCTGTTGTTCGCGGCCGTGGTCGCCGTGCTGACCGCGACGGTGTGGGGCTGGGGGCGTCTCGCGGGGCCGGGCTTCCGCAAGCTCGCCGCCCGCGTCGTCGCGCTCGTCCTCTGCCAGGCACTGGTCACCCTGTCCGTGCTCACCGTCATCAACCGGCATTTCGGCTTCTACGGGACGTGGGGCGAGCTGGCCGGGGCCGCGGGCGTCGGCGGGCATCTCGTCCAGAACCAGGACCGCGGCGGGGACGACGTCGCGGCCAAGCTGATCCGGCGCAAGCCGGAGGTGTCCATGGGAGGCACGCCGAAACGCGACGGCAGGCTGGACACCGTCGACATCCGAGGGCCCAGGTCGGGCCTGCACGCCCGCGCCTACATCTACCTTCCGCCGCAGTACTTCCAGCAGGGCGGGCGCCGCCACTTTCCCGTTTCGGTTGTCTTCAGCGGTTACCCCGGCGCACAGCGCAACCTCGTCTCGCAGGTCAGGGTCCCGCAGACGGCGCGCGACGAGGCCAAGGCGGGGCGCGTCCAGCCAATGGTGTACGTGATGCTGCGCCCCTCGATGGTGAAAGGGCGCGACACCGAGTGCCTGGACATCCCGGGCGGGCCGCAGACCGCGACCTTCCTGACCCAGGACATGCCCGAGGCCGTCCGTTCCGCCTACCGCGTGTCAGGCGACCGCCGGGGATGGGGAGTGTTCGGCCTCTCGACCGGGGGCTACTGCTCCCTCAAGCTGGCCATGCGGCATTCGGACGTGTTCTCCAAGGCCGCGTCCCTCTCCGGCTACTACGGCGCGATCAAGGACATCACCACGGGCGACCTCTACGGCGGCAGCCAGGCCGTACGGAACGAGAACGACCTGTTCTGGCGGCTCCAGCACCGGCCGCAGCCGCCCATCTCCGTGCTCGTCACGACGAGCCAGGTCGGGGAGAAGAACAAGGACGAGACGCAGCGGTTCCTCTCGCTGGTCAGACCGCCGATGCGGGCATCGTCCCTGGTGCTGGACAGCGGCGGCCACAACTTCCAGACATGGAAGCGCATCCTGCCGCAGGTGCTGCGCTGGATGAGCCAGGGCCTCACCGTGTGAGGCGGACCGGCCCTGATCCGGCCTGATCACAGCCCGCGGCAGTTAACTCCGGCGCACCTGCGGTACGAGGCCACCAGGGACTTCAGTTCGGCCTTCCGCGCCTCGGGCGCCTGCACCCACAGGTTCCCCAGTTCCCAGGGGTCTTTGGCGAGGTCGTAGTACTCGCGGTCGCCGTTGTCGTACTCGACGTACAACTCGTTCGCCGTACGGACGGCGTAGTACGTCGGCGGATTGCCCCCGTACCTCTTGGGGAGATCGGGGTCGTCGTGGCTGTAGTTGGGCCCGAGATGTTCGATGAACGCGGCCGTCCGCCAGGAGGGCACGGACCGGCCGTGCAGCAGCGGCTCCAGAGACCGTCCGTCCGCCGACGCCGACGGCCTGAGCCCGGCGAGTTCCTGGAACGTCGGGCAGATGTCGGTGTTCTGGGCGAACCGCTTCTCGGTCGCCCCGGCCGGGACGCCCGGCCCCGCCACGACCAGCGGGACGCGGATGTCGGTGTCGTAGGCGGTCAGCTTCCCCTCGACGAGGCGGTGCTGCCCGAGGTGGTAGCCGTTGTCGGAGTTGAAGACGAAGTAGGTGTCCTGCCCCTGGCCCTTCGCGTTGACCGCGGCCTCCAGGGCGCCGATCATCCGGTCGACCGACTGGACGGCGCGCACCCGCTCGCGGAACGCCTGGTCGACGGCGCGGATCTGGCGGGGGCGCATCCGCGGGTACTTCCGGAGCCAGCCGGGCTTGTCGCCGATGTCGGGCTCGTTGAAGCCGGGGGTGCGGGGCGCCCTGACGCCGCCGAACTTGTGCGCGTCCTCGGGCGCGGGGGTCGCCGGAGCATGCGGGGAGAATGTCGACATCTCCAGCAGGAACGGCTGCTTGGAGTCGGCGGACCGGTTGACGAAGTCGACGCCCTTGGCGGTGAGCACCGTGTTCAGGTGGTCCTTCGGTGCGCGCCCGTAATGGGTGAGGGCTCCGTTGCTGTTCAGGTGATAGTTGTAGTTCGCGTAGCCGAGGCCGGTGACCTGCCACTCCGTCCAGCCGGGAGGGATGTAGGCGCGGGACGAGCCCTGCTCGTCCGTGGTCTCGTAGCCGTTGAGGTACTTGCCCATGAGCGCGGTGCGGTAGCCGGCCTTCTGCAGCGCGACCGCGAAGGTGTCCTTCTCGTTGCCCCGCTCGTTGAAGACGTCGAACCCGCCCGTGGGCGGGTCGTTGCTGCGGACGCCGGTATTGTGCGGGTACTTGCCGGTGAGGATGGTGGAGCGGGACGGGCAGCACAGTGTGTCGGCGACGAAGTAGTTCGAGAATGTCATGCCGCGTCGCTGGAGCGCCTTGACGTGCGGCATGTAGTCGACTAGGTCCCACGACAGGTCGTCGGTGAGGATGTAGACGATATTCGGCGGCTTCTTCTGGGCCTTGGCAACCGCGGTGGTCTTGGTGGGCCGGGCTCTCTTCCCCGTTCCGCCGTCGCCCGACGCGGCCTGGACGCACCCGGCCAGCAGGAGGGCGCCCACCAGCAGCGCCGTCGGAAACGGAGCCGTGCGCCATCGTCGCAGCCGCTCGCCGCCGCGCATCACGCTCCCTCCGGCCGGCCTCACGTGGACAACAGATCTGGTCAGTGGACCGCCTCGCTCCCCCGTGCCGCCGACCGTAACGATCAGGCTAAGGCACGGACGCGGGAGGGGCCGCCGGGACGTCGTGCCGCGGGCGGCCTCCCTCGTCCGGTGCCGGATCCGGCGGCGGGGGCGGCTGGGCCGCACCGTTCCGCTGGATCTGCGCCACGGCGGCCAGCAGGCGGGGCCGCATCGCCCGCTGCAGAGGGCTCTCGACGAGCTTGTACACCAGAAAGGCCGTCACGAGGGAGGACACGGTGATGACCGGCAGGATCGTCAGCCGGTCGAGTATCGGATGCGGGAAGAACACCTTGACGATCGCCCGCGCCACCATCTCGTGGAGAAGGTACAGCGGGTAGGTCAGCGCGCCCAGGAAGGTGAAGCCGCGCCAGCTCAGCCGGCTGAGCCCGCCGAGCGCGACCACCGCCATGATCGCGTAGAGGGCGGTGACGACGGCCGGGATCACCGTCTCGTGGACGCCCGCCCATCGGTTCAGCGGGTTGATGTTCTGGACGAGGTAGTGCGCCGACAGCGCCCAGCACGCCGCGACGATCAGCCAGAGCGCGATGTTGGACCGGAAGCGGTGGATGAGGAAGAAGGCCATTCCGGCGATGAAGAACGGGGCATGCTCGGGGAAGAGCACGGTCTTCAGCAGCTCGCTGTTCCCCTGCATGGCGTAGACGCTCGCGAGGAGCCACACCACCATGAAGGTGACGCAGCGGCGGTAGGTGATGCCCACGCAGGCGAACAGCACGATGAGCACGTAGAAGCGCAGCTCCACCCACAGCGTCCAGAAGACGACCTCCAGCGGTTCGACGCCCACACCTTCCTGGAGCAAGGTCAGGTTGGGCAGAAGCCGCTGGACGGGATCCGGGTTGTCGGGACGGAACGGCACCGCGGAGTCGCAGAGCAGGTACAGCACGACGCTGAGCACGACGCTGAACCAGTACGCGGGATAGACCCGCACGATCCG
The DNA here is from genome assembly GCF_040492065.1 of Actinomadura sp. NPDC000929. Taxonomy (NCBI): domain Bacteria; kingdom Bacillati; phylum Actinomycetota; class Actinomycetes; order Streptosporangiales; family Thermomonosporaceae; genus Actinomadura; species Actinomadura sp. NPDC000929. The sequence goes on from NZ_JBEUPA010000012.1 coordinate 9,083, forward strand.
CGAGACGGCGAAGTCGCCCGGCGAGCGCCCCCACGCGCTCATCAGGATGACGAACCCGCTGATCAGGAAGAAGAGCTCGACACCGAGGTAGCCGAAGTGGGCGACCGGGGCGAGTTCGGGGTAGACCTTCTGGGCGTCCCGCCCCGCGAAGACGGTGCTGCGCACTCCGGCGAAGTGGTGCAGCATGACCGCGCCGGCGGCGACGAAGCGCAGCAGGTCCAGCTCGCGCAGCCGCGGCGGCGCGGAGGTGGGGGCCGTGGCCGGGCCGGCGGCGGGACCGGCGGTCGGGGTGGTCATCGGGAGATCTCCGCGGGACTGGGGGCAGGGCCCTGCCGCTGTCGCCGGACGCGGGGCCTTCCCACCGGAGGCGGTGGAGGGCCGCCTTCAGCCGTGCCCGCATCCAGCGCTGCGACGGCGCCTCGACGAACCGGTGCACCAGGTAGGCCGAGACGAGGGCCGCCGCGCAGCATACGCCCAGCAGCGGCCACCTGCCGAGGCGGGCGCCGAGCAGCTCCGTCAGCGCCCTGCCGAGCGATTCGTGGACGAGGTAGAGAGGGTAGGTGAGCGCACCGAGGATCGTGAAGCCCCGCCACCGCAGCATCTCGAACTGGTGCGTCGCGACCATGGCCATGAGCAGGAACATGAAGGTGACGGCGCCGGTGACGACGGAATCCCACACGTTCGGCCAGAGGAGCTCGTGGTTCACGACCGTCGTCCGGTGATGGACGGCGAGCGCCCAGCAGGCGGCCGTGATGAGCCACAGGAGAAGGTTCGGGCCGAACCTGTGGACGAGGAAGAAGGCCATGCCCGCGATGAAGTACGGGGCCCAGCCGGGCATCAGCAGGGAGGAGAGGAGGGTGGTGCGGGAGCCTTCGGCGAACACCGCGAGCAGCAGCCAGACCGCCATGAACGCCACAGAGCGGCCGTAGGTGACGCCCCGCCAGACCAGCAACGCGATGAGTACGTAGAAATGCAGTTCCACCCAGAGCGTCCAGTACACGACTTCCATGTCCGGGACACCGATGCCGGCTTGCAGCATCGTCATATTCGGGAGGTAGGCGACCAGCGGACTGCGGGACGCGATCGGCGTCTCGCCGAGAGCGAGGAAGAGCACCAGGGCGAAGGTGACGCCGAACCAGTAGCCGGGGAAGACCCGTACGATCCGCGAGACGGCGAAGTCGCCGACGTCGCGGCCCCACGCGCTCATCAGGATGACGAACCCGCTGATCAGGAAGAAGAGATCGGCGCCGAGGCCGCCGAAGTGCGCGACGGGCGCGAGGACGGGCATGGCGTGGTGGTTCTCCACGCCCCAGCCGGCGATGCGCCCCACATAGTGGTGGAACATCACCATGACGGCCGCCACGAACCGGAGCAGGTCCAGTTCGCGCAGCCGCGGGCGGCCGTCGGCCGGGGTCACGGACTTGTTTCGGCCGTCGGCGGCGCCTTCGGCACCCGCGCGCGGCGCCGCTCCTCCCGCTTCTTGAGGAGCAGGTCGGCGGCGGTGTCGATGTCCCCGTCCCACACGACGCGGCCGTCCTCCAGGAAGACGCCGCGCGTGCAGAGCTGCCGCAGGAGCTTGGCGTCGTGCGCGACGATCACCATGGTGCGGCCGCTCGCGCGGTACTCGTGGAGGCGGTCGATGCACTTGCGGCGGAACAGCGGGTCCCCGACGGCGAGGACCTCGTCGATGAGGAACACGTCGGGGTCGGTGTGCACGGCGATGGAGAAGGCGAGCCGCATGAACATGCCGGAGGAGTAGAACCGGACGGGCTGGTCGAGGAAGCGCCCGATGTCGGCGAACTCCACGATCGGGTCGAACTTGCGGAGCGTCTCGGCGCGGTCCATGCCGAGGATGGCGCCGTTGAGGAAGACGTTCTCCCGCCCTGTGAGGTCGGGATGCAGGCCGGCGCCGACCTCGATCAGCCCGGCGACGCGCCCGCGGACCCGGACCGTGCCCTCGTCCGGCGGCATCACCCCAGAGATGATCTTCAGGAGGGTGCTCTTGCCGGAGCCGTTCACGCCGACCAGCGCGACCGCCTCGCCGACCCCGATGCCGACCGACACCTCGTCCAGCGCCGTGAACCGGTCGCGAAGCCTCTCCCGGCGCAGCGCCCGGACGGTCATGTTCTTGATCGAGCGGGCATGCCGCAGCGTGAACCTCTTGGTGACCCCGTCGACGACGACGGCGCGCGGCCCGTCCATCAGAGCTCCTCGGCGAAGCGGCGCTGGAGCCGGGCGAAGACGAGCTGGCCGGCGCCGAGCAGCAGGACGGCCAGCCCCAGCAGGACGAGGGCGTCCCTGGTGAGGCTGGGCGGGAAGGCGAACGCGCCGTCGGTGGTCGGCCACCAGAAGGCCCGCTCGAACAGCAGGACCCCGACGGCGAGGGGATTGGACAGGTAGAGCTCCAGCGCCCAGGCCGGAGCGGTGTCGCGCACCACCGTCCACGGATAGATCATCGGCACCGACCAGGTGACGAACAGCGTCGCGATGTCCACGACCTTGTCGGTGTCGCGGTAGAACACGTGCAGCGCCGAGCAGATCAGCCCGAGGCCGATGCCGAGCACGGCGACGAGCGCGAACCCGAGCAGCGCCGAGCCGATCGCCGCGGCGGAGGGCGCCCACCCCCAGGCCACCGCCACGGTCAGCACGATCGCCAGCCCCGGCAGCAGGTGCACGCACGACACCAGCAGCGACGCGACCGGGAACAGCTCCCGCGGGAGGTAGACCTTCCGGACGAGCGGAGCGTTGCCGAGCACCGAGTGAGTCGTGTTGATCAGGGTCTCGTTGAAGAACGAGACGAGCACGAGCGCCGAGAACATGAAGATCGGGAAGTGCTCGACGTGCCTGCTCATGCCCAGGAAGATCCCGGCCACGAAGAAGAAGACCGCGAAGTGCGCGGCGGGCCGCACGTACGACCAGCCGAGGCCGAGCAGCGACCCCTGGTAGCGGGCGCGCAGCTCCCGCCGCACGATGAGCTTCAGCAGGTAGCGGCGCCGGAAGACCTCGCCGAGGCCGCCGCCGCGTCCCGGCTCGACGAGGCCGGAATCGTCCGGGACCGCCGGCGCCCCCGCGCGAGCGGTCACGGCTGCCGCCGCGCCTTTTCGAACGTCTCCCGCCACTCCTCCTGCGAGGTCAGGCCCGGCAGGGCGTCCCGGTACCGGCGGCTGAGCGGGGCCCAGTCCTTGCCGATCCGGGCGTGCAGCGCCGACGCGCGCCGGATCAGCGACCAGAACCGCTGCGGGTCGCGCTGGTACCAGGACACCTTCGTGCCGTCCGCGGACGAGACCAGGGCGCTGTTGAACTTGGTCAGCAGCCACCAGGTCTGGTCGACGTGGGGGACGAGGGCCTCCGGATGGGTCTTCGGGTACGAGCCGACCGGCTTGACCTGCCGAGCCGCGCCGAGCAGCGCCGTCTGGACCATCGCCCGCCGGTTCTTCGGCGGAACGACGTCGCGGCCCTTGCGCGGCGGCCTGCGGCGCCGGACGGCGGGAAACTCGTCCAGGTCCGCCTTGGCCTGGGCGTCCACGAACCGGGAGCGCAGCTCACGCAGCTCGCCCATCTTCGTCACGATCGACGGGTGCAGGTCCTCGGGCCCCTTGAGCGCGTCCTCCAGCGCGAGCAGCATGAGCTCGGCCGTGGAGTACTGCATGGCGAGCGCGTGCTTGATGGTGATGAACAGGCTTTCCTTGAGCATGTTGCCGCCGCGCTCGTACGGGGAGTACATGAGCGCGGTGACGATCCTGTTGCGTTCGGTGAAGTACGCCTGCCAGTCGGTCATGACGTCCTTGGAGTGCCACGGCACGTGCCAGACCGCCGCGCCGGGCAGCGAGACCGTCGGGAAGCCCGCGGCCTTGGCCCGCAACCCGTACTCGATGTCGTCCCACTTGATGAAGAACGGCAGCGAGAGCCCGATCTTCTTGATGACCTCGACCGGGATGAGGCACATCCACCACGCGTTGTACTCCACGTCGGCGCGGCGGTGCAGCCACGGAGTGTGCCGGAGCGGGTGCGCGGCCAGGTCGTGGGACATCCCGGTGTGCGCGGCCGGGACCATCCACCAGCGGTAGCGCGCGATCGACTCGCCGAACACGTGCAGCACCGACCGGTTGTACAGGTCGAGCATGTGGCCGCCGACGAGCATCGGGCCGCGCGCCAGGTCGGCGAACGTCACCGAGCGCAGGATCCCCTCGGGCTCGAGGATGACGTCGTCGTCCAGGAGCAGGGTGTACGTGCTGATACCCGACTCGACGGTCTCGTGCATGACGCGGGCGAAACCGCCCGAGCCGCCCAGGTTGGCCTGCTCGATGATCCGCAGCCGGTCGCCGAGGGCCTCCTTCGCCGCGGCGAAGTCGGGGTGGTCCTCGACGCGGTCGGTGCCCTGGTCGACCACCAGGATCTGGTCGACGACGTCCAGGACGTCTCCCGCCGCGGCCAGCGCGGTGAGCTGCTCGACGCAGAACTTCGGCCGGTTGAAGGTGGTGATGCCGATGGTCGCGGTGCCGGGCTCGGTCCGCTCGGTGACCGCGCACCACTCCGCGGCGTCGAGGACGGCGGTGCGGCCGTCGGCGATGATGTCGAACCAGTACCAACCGCCGTCGATGAAGGGGGCGAGCGGCAGGTCGACGGTCTCCTCGACCGGAGCGTCCGAGTCGATGTGCAACGACTTGATGCGTTCCAGGTGGCCCTTGCCGGTGGAGCGGTAGATGAGGAGCGTCGCCTCGCCGCGGACGCGGACGCGCAGCCGGACCTCCTCCACCGTGCTCCAGCGGCGCCAGTACCCGGCGGGGAAGGCGTTGAAGTAGCTGCAGAAGGACACCCGCGTCCCGGACGGGACGACGATGCTGCGGCGTCCGATGATCTCGGCGCTGTCGTTCTGGGAGGAGGGCCGGTAGGCGGTGCGGGCGGTGTCGCCGTCCTGCTCGGCCAGCACCCGCTCCCCGGCGCTCTCCAGATCGGCGGCGCGGCGGCCGAACACCGCGTTGCCGTCCACGTACAGCTTCAGCACGTCGAAGTCGCGCTCCGCGGGCATCACGACCCGGTGCAGGACCCGCACGCCTTCGGCCGGCCGGGCGCCCGCCTCCCGCGTCCTCTTCTGTTCCGCGGGCTCCTCGGGGAGCCCGGGCTGGATGGCCCGCTCGGTCATCGGTCAACTCCTCCGCTGGTCAGCCGCTCGCCCCGGGTGAAGTGGGGCCGCAGCCTGTTGTCGACCGCGCTCAGGGCCGCGGCGATCGCCATGTGCATGTCGAGGTACTGGTAGGTGCCGAGCCGCCCGCCGAACAGCACGCCCTCCTCGCGCCGGGCCATCTCCCGGTAGCGGAGCAGGCGCGCCCGGTCCTCGGCGGTGTTGACGGGGTAGTACGGCTCGTCGCCCCGGTCGGCGGCGCGGGAGAACTCCCGCATGATCACTGTCCGGTCGTCGGGGTAGTGGCGCCGCTCCGGGTGGAAGTGCCGGAACTCGTGGATGCGGGTGTACGGGACGTCCTCGTCGGCGTAGTTCATCACCGGGGTGCCCTGGAAGTCGCCCGTCGCCACGACCTCCGTCTCGAAGTCGAGCGTCCGCCACCCGAGCTCCCCTTCGGCGAAGCCGAAGTACCGGTCGAGGGGTCCGGTGTAGACGACCGGGACGTTGCCGGCGATGTCGTCCCGCAGGTCGAAGAAGTCGGTGCCCAGCCGGACCTCGATGTTGCGGTGGTCGGCCATCCGTTCAAGCCAGGCGGTGTAGCCGTCGACCGGCAGCCCTTCGTAGGTGTCGCTGAAGTACCGGTTGTCGAAGGTGTACCGCACCGGGAGCCGAGTGATGATCTCCGCGGGCAGGTCGAGCGGGTCGGTCTGCCACTGCTTGGCGGTGTAGCCGCGGATGAACGCCTCGTAGAGCGGCCGCCCGATCAGCGACACCGCCTTCTCCTCCAGGTTCCGCGGCTCGCGCCCGGCGGCGATCTCCCCCGCCTGCTCGGCGATCAACGCGCGCGCCTCGTCGGGAGTGAAGACCCTGCCGAAGTACTCGCAGATGGTGCCGAGGTTGATGGGCAGCGGGTAGACCCGCCCCTTGAACGTGGAGAAGACTCGGTGCTGGTAACCGGTGAACCTGGTGAACCTGCCGGCGTACTCCCACACGCGCTCGTTGGACGTGTGGAACAGGTGCGCGCCGTACCGGTGGATCTCGATGCCGGTCTCGGGCTCGTCCTCGCTGTAGGCGTTGCCGCCGATGTGGTCGCGCCTGTCGAGGACGAGGACCCGCAGCCCGAGCTCGGCGGCGCAGCGTTCGGCGACGGTGAGCCCGAAGAAGCCGGAGCCCACCACTACAAGATCAACGTTCACGGTCCGTCTCAGGGTCGGGGGTCGCGGGGACGGGGGTCTGCGCGGCCAAGATACCGGCGCTGTCATTCCGCTTGTGCGGGAATGGTGCTCGTTGGCCGGTTGTACCCTTCCTGTGATCCGGAACGGCGCCGCGGGCGTCCCCCATGCGACCTCCCAGAGGAGTCACCTGGTGGCAGTGGTCTCCGGCGGCTCCCCGCCGACCGTTTACCTGCACATCGGCGCCCCCAAGAGCGGCACGACCTTTCTTCAGGGTCTTTTGTGGAGCAGCGCCGCGGCACTGTCCGAGGCCGGTGTGCTGCTGCCCGGCGGGTCGTTCGCCGCCCACGTCCGCGCCACTCGCGACCTGCGCGGGATCGAGCCGGAGCCGGACGAGCCGGGCCCCGCGTGGGACGGCGCCTGGGATCTGCTGGCCGACCGGGTGAAGGAGTCCGGGCACCGCGCGGCGGTGGTCTCGCACGAGGTGCTCTGCGCGGTGGACGAGGCGGGCGCCCGCCGGGCCGTCGAGTCCCTCGCCCCCTGCGAGGTCCATCTCGTCTACTCCGCTCGCGACCTGACCGGTCTGCTGCCGTCCGAATGGCAGGAGTACGTCAAGCACCGGTACCACTACGACTTCGAGCACTGGCTGCACGAGGTCGTCGACGGCCCGCGCGACGAGGGCGCAGCGCAGTGGTTCTGGCGGGTACACGACATCCCCGAGGTGCTCGGGCGGTGGGCCCCGCACGTCCCGCCCGAACGCGTGCACGTGTTGACCATGCCCGGCCCGGACGCCCCCCGCGAGTGGCTCTGGGAGCGCTTCGCGGGCCTGCTGGGCGTCGATCCCGGGGTGGCCGACCTGACGGACGTCCGCACCAACGGCTCGCTGAGCTGGACGGAGACCGAACTGCTGCGGAGGGTGAACTCGGCCGTCGACGAGGACGCGCCGATGTGGCTGTACCACCGGCTGGTCACCGACGTCCTCGCGCTGAAGGTGCTTCCGGGGCGGGGCGAACCCGGCCGTGTGCCGCTTCCTCCGGCCCGGCGCGCGTGGGCGCGGGAGAAGGCCCGCGAACTGGTCGACGCGGTCCGCCGCGCGGGGTACGACGTCGTCGGTGATCTGGACGAGTTGCTTCCGGACGAGACGCCCGCGCACGCGGCTGCCGCCGGCCCGCCCGGGGAGGCTGAACTGCTCGACGCGGCCGCCCATACCGTCCTCGGCCTCCTCGACCGGCTCGAGGTGCTCCGCCAGGAGATCGGCGCGTTGCGGGACGAGCGCCAAGAACAGCACCGCACCGCGCTCCCGAAGCTGATGGCCCGCCATCTCAGCGAGCGCAGCGGGACCGTCTGGAAGATGCGGGTCGGGTACTGGCATCTCGTCGAGCGGCTCAAGGGCATCGAGCCTCCCCCCGTCCCCGAGGAGGGGGCGGGCGACGAGGCGGACGAGGCCGGTGCCGCCCTGTCCCGCCGGGACCGGGTGCGATGACCGCCGGCGTGGGCGGCCCGCGAGTGACCGCGGTCGTCGTCACCTACAACCGGCGGGCGCTGCTGACGGAGTCGCTCGACGCGCTCGCCCGCCAGACCCGGCCACCGGACGCGGTGACCGTGGTCGACAACGCCTCGTCCGACGGGACGCCCGCCTTCGTCCGCGACCGGTATCCCCACGTCGAACTGGTCGAGCTGGACGTCAACACCGGTGGCGCCGGAGGCTTCGCGGCGGGAATCGCCCGGGTGCTGGCCGCCCCGGATGCCGGCGGCGGGCTGATCTGGCTGATGGACGACGACACCGTGCCCGAGCCGGAGGCCCTCGCCGCGCTGCTCGACGCGCGCGAGCGGGCCCCTGGGGAGCCGGCACTGGTCGCCAGCCGGGTCGTGTGGACCGACGGCCGCGACCACCCGATGAACACTCCGCGCGTCAAGCCCGGCGCGTCCCGGGCGGAGCTGGCCGCCGCCGCGGAGGCCGGGTGCACACCCGTCCGGTCGGCGTCGTTCGTGTCGGTGCTCGTCGACGCCGCCGCCGTCCGGGAACGCGGACTGCCGGTGGCGGACTACTTCCTCTGGAACGACGACTTCGAGTTCACCACGCGGCTGCTGCGCGGGCGGCGGGGCCTCTACTGCCCGGCGAGCGTCGTCGTCCACAAGACCAGGACCTTCGGCGGAACCGACGCCGATCCCGGTGACCGCTTCTACTACGAGGTGCGCAACAAGCTCTGGCTGTTCACGCGCAGCCGGGGGCTGGCGCCCGCCGAACGGGTGCTGTACGCCGGATCGACCGTCCGGCGCTGGGGGCGGACCTATGTCCGGTCGCAGGACAGGGCCACCTTGCGCCGGGGCTTGTTGCGGGGTGTGCGGGACGGCGTGCGGCACCGGCCTCGCCCGACCGAGGAGGTCATTTCGGCGGCCATGCGTCGATATGATCCCTGACGACATGGTCCCTGGCGACGCGACTCCGGCCACGGTCGGGACCGTTGTCCACGGGACCGAGAACACGTAGTGCCAGGGGAGGGCGGGTGTGACTCCGAAGGGGAACCCGGACGACGAGCACAGGGACGGCCTGCCCGAGGAGGATCTCGCCGACAAGACGGTCAGCGACCTCGATGTCAGCCGGTTCCGCGACGCCGATAAGACGGTCGGCGACATCGACGTCAGCCAGTTTCGCGACCTCGCGGACGAGACGGTCACCGACCTCGACGTCGGCGAGTCCACGAAGACCATGGCGTTCCCGCGGCGGTCTGGAAAGCCGGCCGAACCGTCAGACGACACGGGCGAAGTGACGGTGACCGACTTCGCCGAGTCGACGCCCCCCGGCCGCCGGGTGGACGAGTCCGCGGACGATCCGGAGGACGACCCGGAAGACGACCCGGACGGCGAGTCCGCCATCGACGACGTCGGAGACGATGACGCCGAGGACGACGCGCAGATCGACGACGCGCAGATCGACGACGCGCAGATCGACGACATCGAGGAGGACGATCCGAACGAGGATCTGGGCCTCGACCGGACCCGCGCCGACCCTGGGTTCGGACGGCAGGGGACGCCGCCCCCGCCCCCTTCTCCGCCCGCGTCGTTCCCGTGGGCTCAGCAGATGCCGGGCGAACCCCAGGAGCAGCCTCCGCCACCCCCGCAGCCAACGCAGCCCCCACCGTTCGCGGCATCGCCGCAGCCCCCCGCCCTGCCGCACTCTGCGCAGCAGCCACCGGGCCCCCAGATTCCGGGACAGCAACCTCCCGCTCCTCAGCCCCCCGCTCCTCAGCCTTTCGCCTCCCAATCTCCTCCCCCGCCGCCTCCCGCCTCCGAGCCGTTCCCCTACGCCCAGGAGATCCCGGACACGCCGCGAGCGGCGGCTCCCGAGCCTTTCCCCTACGCCCAGGAGATCCCCGGCCGGTCACCGCAGCCCGCCCCCCAGCCGTTCCCGTGGGCGCAGGAGATCCCCGGCGCCGGCGGCCCCGCGGGTCATGCGCCCCTGCCCGCCTCCAACCCCATGCCGAACGCCCCGCTCGGGGCCGCGCTGCCTCCGAGCGCTCCCCCACCGCAGATGGAGGAGCCGTGGCGCAAGCCCGACAAGCCCAAGCGCAAGGGGACCGGCAAGAAACGGGTCCTGGGCGTGGTCGGCGGCGTGGTCGCCGTCGGACTCGTGGCGGGCGGCGCCTACGTCCTCCTCGGAACCGGTGACGGCTCCGACGGGAGCGGCGAGGGCGCGAAGCTCGCCGGCGCGGTGTTCCCCGCCGATCCGGCGAGCCGTTCCGACGGCCGCGACCAGGAGCTGACCGGTGTCGCGGCGACCGGTTCCACGGTGGTCGCGGTGGGCGGCGAGGCCGACCCCGGAAACTACCGCGGGGTGTTCCTGATGTCCCCGGACGGCGGCCGCACCTTCCAGACCGCGAAGGTCGAGGGCGAGGACGGCGGTGAGCCCGGCGCCACGGAGGTCCCGAGGCTCGTCGCGGGCGGCCCCGGCGGCTGGGTGGCGATCGGCTCGCGTCCCGGCGGCGGCGTCGTGTGGACGAGCGAGGACGGCCGGTCCTGGAAGCGCCAGCCGGACGCGGCCGGGGACGTCTTCGGCCCCGGCAACCGCGTGACGAGGGTCATCCGCACCGACAAGGGCTACCTCGCCATCGGCGAGCACTCCCGCAAGGGGGACTTCAGCGACTCGGTGCCCGCGACCTGGCTCTCGTCGGACGGCCGCGCGTGGGACGCGCTGACCGGCGAGCAGGTCGGGATCGCGATCCGCGGCAAGGTGGTGCTGGAACAGGCGGCCTCCAGCCGCGGCGCGGTCCTGCTGCAAAGCGCGCACACCCCCAAGGCGGGCGCGTCGTCGTTCCGCCGCGCGTGGCGGTCCACCGACGGTGGCCGCACCTGGGCGCCGGCCAAGATCCCGGCGCCGAAGGGCACCCACGGGCTGGCGGTCGGCGGCGGCGAGGCGGGGCTGGTGGCCGTCCGGGAGATCGGATCCGGAAAGTCGGCTCGCGGCCAGGTCTACACCTCGGCTGACGCCGCCGGCTGGAAGAAGGCGGGGACGCTCAAGTCGTCCGGCTACCAGCAGGTCCAAGAGTTGCTGGCGACCGAGTCCGGCTACGCCGCGATCGTGCGGCGCGAGCGCGACCTGCTGGTCTCCCGCTCGGCGAACGGCGCGTCCTGGCAGGACGCCGGCACGCTCACCGAGGCGTCGGGCCGCACGCTGCTCGGGGCCGCCGCGGGCGGCGGGCAGACCGTGCTCGTCGGCCGCGACCCCGGCAACGGCGACCTGAACGCGCTGCTGGCCGTGCGGGACCAGCGCGGCACCGAGGTCCCGGTCGACCCGTTCAAGATTCCCGGCGCGTTCCGCAAGGACCAGGCGGTGACCGCGGTCGCTGCCAAGGGCGCGCAGGCCGTCGCGGTCGGCAGCACCGGCGGCGACGCCGCCATCTGGACCTCGGCCGACGGCGCGGCCTGGACCCGGGCCCGTTTCGCCGGCGGGATCTCCCGCCCCGCGCTGCAGCGGCTCACCTCCGTGGCGAGCGGCGCCGCCGGCTGGGTCGCCGTCGGCGACAGCGGCGGCGCGCCGCGCACCCCGCTGGTGCTGACCTCCGCGGACGGCGCCATCTGGAAGCCCGTCGACAACGACCCGGTGTTCGGGTCGCGAGGCCCCCAGGGCCTCGCGACCTACGGCACCGCCTCCGGCCCGGCCGGTTACGTCGTCGTCGGCGACGACGGCGGGTCCGGCGCGATCTGGTACTCCCCCGACCTGAGGACGTGGCAGCGCGGCGGCGGCGTGGGCCGCAACGACCTCACCGCCATGCCGAACGGCAACCGCTGGGTCCGTGCGGCCGCCGGGGGGCGGTTCGGCTTCGTCGCGGTCGGCGGTCTGCTGGACCCGAAGGCGCGCGGCGCGCGGCGGCCCGCGGTCTGGACCTCGCCCGACGGCCAGAAGTGGCGGCTCCAGCAGCTCCAGCTGCCGGCCGGGATGGAGCAGGGCTCGTTCACCCAGATCGCGGCCAAGGGCGACGTCCTGGTCGCGACCGGTGACGCGTTGGGGTCATCGGGTGCGGCCGTGCTCGGCTACGTCTCCACCGATGGCGGGAAGACCTGGCGCGAGACCAGGCTTCCGGAACCCGGCGCGGATGGCCCGGTCCAGATCACGGCCCTGACGGCGACGCCGAAGGGCTTCACGGTCGCCGGGACCTCCGGCGGCGCCGGCGTCTCGGACGTCGTGTCGTGGACGTCGGCGGACGGCGCTTCCTGGGAGGCGCAGGTTCCCGGCGGCGTCCTCGCAGGCCCGGGCCGTCAGGAGATCACAGGCCTCGCCCCGTTCAACGACACGGTGCTCGGCGTGGGCCGCACCGTCGCCCGTTCGGGCGAGCAGCCCTTGCTGTGGAGCCGGCCAGCCCGGTGACGCCGGGATCCCGCTGCGGTCCGGCGGTCGCGGCGGGGCTCAGTGGCGCGGCGGGCTAGTGGTCGGAGTGCGGCTCAGTGGTCCGGGGGCGGGCCGGGTCATAGCCGGGCACGCCCTCCCCCGCCGGGCGCGCGTGGCGGGGAATGTAGGGGATGGCCGGGCGGGGGCCCGGCCGGGCCCGGTCGCGGTCGCGCAGGCGGTTGCGGCGGGCGCCGTAAGGGGCGACGACCGCGCGGTAGAACGGTTTGCGGATCAGGGTGGGGACGAGCCGGTAGCCGCCGCGCACCATGACGTTGCGCCAGTACTGGGGCTGGGAGATGAAGCCCTCGCGGAGCATCTCGCGCTGCAGCCGCAGTTCGGAGCGCAGCAGGTCGCGGCCGCCGCGCCGCTCGTAGGCCCCCTCGCCGACGCGGTAGTACACGAGGGGCTCGGCGACGTTCACGATCCGCGCCCCGCCCGCGATCATGCGGGCGAACAGCCAGTAGTCCTCCATCAGGGGCAGGTCGCCGTAGCCGCCCGCGGCGACGACGGCGCTGCGCCGGTAGACGACCGTGGGGTGGTTGAACGGGTCGTGCAGGCGGGAGTAGCGCGCGATGTCGGCGGGGTCGCTCGGCGGGATGCGGCGGCCGACGATGTCGGTGATGTCGGTGCCGAACTCCAGCAGGCCCGCGCCCACGAGGTCGGCGCCCGCGCGCACCAGCGGGACCTGCGTCTGGAAGCGGTGCGGCATCGAGTAGTCGTCGGCGTCCATGCGGGCGACGATGTCGTGGCGGGCGGCGTGCAGGCCGGCGTCGAGGGCGGGGCCGAGGCCCCGGTTGTGCTCCAGGTGGACGAACGTGACCTCGACCGGGCTGATCCTCACGAGGTCGCGCAGGCCGGAGGCGAGCGCGGGCGGGACGGGCCCGTCCTGGACGAGGACGACCTGGTCCGGGCGGAGGGTCTGGAGGTGGACGGCGCTGCGGAAGGCGTCCCGGACATGCTCTTCACGATCACCGCCGTAGACGGTCATCAGCAGGGTGAAGGGTTCGGGCTGCATGCATCCGTTCCGGGGGGAGCGTGGCGGCTGTCGAGCACCGTGCGGGGGCCGGGATCGGCGGGCCGGGTCGGGGGGTCGGGGGACGCCGTCCTGAGTGGGACGCTTTGAAACGTTTGATGGTTTGCGCAGGCCAAGATACCGGGCAAAGACGGCCGGATCAGGCCTGTCCGCAGACATCGCGGTCGGCGCGGATCTCGCCCGCCACCTTCGGCACCGTCGGCGTCAGTGTCCGCAGGCCGGGACCGTCCCGGCCGATGATCAGGTAGACGTAGCCGGGCCTGGCCGACGCCCACGGGTGCGGCCGGCGGCCGGGCACCGCGATCGCCACACGCTCGGCCTGCCGTTCGGCGCCCGCCCCGTAGAGGATCTGGGTGTGGGCGAAGGTCTTCTTGGCGGTGCCGACCTTGACGACCTGGAAGCCGCGATCGGTGAGCTGGTCCGCCGTCCGCTGCGCGAGGCCGCCCGTACCGGATGCGTTGAACACGCCGAGCCTGACCTGCGCGGCGGGGAAGGGCCGGGCGGTGTTGTTCGCGGGCACGGGCTCCGGCTGGGGGAGCTTGTTGTCCTCGCGGATGGCCCGGAACAGGGGCTCGGCGGCGGCCTGGGCGAACTGGACGCGGTTCTTGTCCTGCGGGAACGCCTGCACGGGCACGGTGACGAAGCGGACCTTGCCGGCGCTCATCCCGCCCAGGGACGCGGCGAGCTTCTGCATCACCGACAGGGTGAGCCCGTCGTCCGCCTTGATGGACCTGGTGGCGGCGGACAGGAAGGCGTAGGTGCGGCCGGGGTCGGTGAGCATGCCCTTGTCCGTGGCCTTCTTGACGACGGAGGCCATGAACGCCTGCTGCCGCTTGATCCGGTCGAGGTCGGAGCCGTCGCCGAGGACGTAGCGGGTGCGGACGTAGCCGAGGGCCTGGTCGCCGCGGACGGTCTGCCGGCCGGCCCTGAGGTGCAGTTCGGCCTTGGGGTCGTCGATCCGCCGGGGGACGCAGATCTCCACGCCGCCGAGCGCGTCCACGACCCGCTTGAACCCGGCGAAGTCGACCTCGACGTAGTGGTCGATGTGGATCTTGGTGAGCGACTCGATCGTCCGCCAGGTGCAGGCCGGGCCGCCGTTGGAGAACGCCGCGTTGATCATTCCGAACTGGGCCGGGACCGTCGTGCCGTTCTTGCGCTTGCACGGCGGCATCTGCACCATCGAGTCGCGCGGGAAGCTGACGCCGATGGCGCTCTGCCCGCCGGGCGAGATGTGCAGCAGGATCGTGGTGTCGGAGCGCTGCCCGGCCTCGGTGCCGTAGCGGGCGTTCTCCCCGGCGCGGCTGTCGGAGCCCATCATCAGGATGTTCAGCGAGTTGTTCAGCTTGGGCGGCCGGTGCTCGCCGAGCCGGCCGTCGACGTTCTCCCGGTCGATCTGCCCGTCGAGCCGGCGCCAGAACCCGTAGGCGGTGAGGCTGCCCGCCACGAGCACGACCGACAGCCCGATCGACACCCAGCCGAGCATGCGCCACAGGCGCCCCCGCACCGGCGGCTCCGGTGGCGGCGGGGCGCTGTCCGCGTAGTACACGGGCGGGGGCGCGACGGCTCGCTGCATCCGGAACATTTCAGCACAGATTGGACATGCGCCACGGGCGTCGCGGGAAAGAGCCGGGCCCGCGTTCCGACCGCCGCATAAGGGGCACCGGGTAGATGATCTAGACGTAAGGGATGCTGTACGGTCCTGCCCATGGAAGAGGCCGGTCAGCTCGACGCGCTTGAGCGGGCCGTCGAAGGGACGCTCGCCGAGGGGTCGTTCGAGTTCGACGACGAGGAGGCGGTGCTCCGCATCGAGGGGTCCCTCGTCCTCACGACCGGCTGGTTCCTCGGCCTCGGCGCGGGCGGCGTGGGCCTGCTGCTGACCGGTGCCGTCCTGTCCCTGACCGGGCTCCCGGACCAGGCACGGTGGGCGCTGGCCCCCGGCGCCGTCCTGCTCGCCCTGGTGGGCGGGTTCGTCCTGCTGCTGCGCTTCACCCCGCTCGCCGGGCTCTGGTCGGACCTCGAACTGCGGTTCGCCGAGCAGGCCATGGTCCACCGGCGCACGCGGATCCCGTTCGGCGACCTGCGCCCCGAGCACCTGGTGTGGAAGAACGGCCGGTTCTTCCGCCGCCTCTACGTCCGGCACCCGGCGCTGCGCAAGCAGCTCGCCGGGTTCTTCGGCAGCGAGGAGCGGCAGGCCGAGGAGTTCCAGCGGCGGCTCTGGGATCTGATCCGCGCGCCCGACCTGAACGGCGTCCTCGCCCGCGGCAGCGACCTCACCCCGGTGCAGCGCTGGATCATCGCGGCCGGCGCCCCCTACGGCGCCGTCAACGGGTTCCGGGTGGACCGGCTCGGCGCCGCCCCCGGCGCGTCCGCCGCGGCCGCCGACCGCCGCGCGGCGCAGGACCTGCTCCAGGACCCCTGGGGCGCCTACGACCTGGAGCAGCTCCTCGGCGCCGTCAACTGGCTCGTCCAGGACGGGCACCGCGCCGACTTCACCCAGGACGCGCACCTCGCCGGCCGCTCCCCCGCCGAGCAGCGGGAGTACGAGTCGCTGCTGCGCGAGGTCGACGGCCTCATCGCCGGCGACCGGCTGGAGCCCCCGTTCGTCGAGCGGCTGATCGAGCTGGTCCGCGTCCGGTACGGGGACGAGGGCGACTCGTACGCGCGGCTCGTCCCGCCGCTGCTGCGCGACGAGCCGGGCGCGGACGCGAGCGAGGAGGGCGCCGAGCTGGCCCAGTTCCTCCACCAGCTCTTCAACGACCGCAACCACGCGGCGGAGGAGCTGCACCGGCTGAAGGCCCTCGCCGACCCCGCGCTGCGCGCCAACGTGGGACGGTTCCTGATCTGGGACTACGGGCGCGCGCTCATGCTCTTCCGGTGGGGCCACATCGTCGGCTGGCTGACCGAGGAGTACTGCTGGGACCGGATGCTCCCGCTCGCGCTCGACATCCAGCGGCGGTACACGTCCTGGCGCGACATGGCGACCTGCTACCTGCAGGGACGCCTGCTCTGGTCGGGCGGCGGCGGCCCGGCGCAGGCCGAGTACGAGCGGCTCGTCGAGGAGCTCGCCACCGAGCCCCTCAGCCCCTGGAACCTCGTCCCCTGGGACCTGGAACTCACCCGCGACTGGACCTAGTCCGGGATTCGCCGCCCGCCGCAACCGGACCCGCGTGTGATCTATCTCTCCGGTCCCCGGAATGCCCACCGCGGAACGGTTGTGTCGGCGCGGCCATCTGTATATGGGAAATCTGCCACGAAATCACCATTCACCGCACGTAGTCTGGTCCGACCTCAGTCGGCACCCCGCACGTGAACCGCCCGGAGCGACCATGAACCCCCCACCTTGGCCCGGCCAGCAGCCCGGTCGGCCGGGATTCCCGCCGCCTGCCGCGCCCGCCGGCCCTCCGCCGATGCCCGGCGGCCCCGGCTTCCCACCCCCGTACCCGCCGCGGCGCGGCGGCGGCAGCACGCTCGTGTGGCTGCTCGTCGTCGGCGCGGTGCTGGTGGTGGCCGTCGCCGGGACGTTCGCCGTCCTCGTCTTCAGCGGCGATGACGACGACCCGGCCCGGCCCGTGACGCTGCCGTCCACGACGCGCCTCCCGAGCTACGGCTCCTCGACGGAGCCGACCGTGCCCTCGCCCACCTACTCCAGCGGCGGGGCGGTCGACCCCGCCGGCGTCCTGAGGCGGACGATCACGACGGCGAAGGGCAACGTGTTCACCCAGGCGGGGACGCGCACCGAGTCGTGCGTCACCCGCGCGAACTCCGTGCTGCTGCCGGCGCTGCGCCGGCACCCGTGCATGGGGAGCATGTACTCGGCCGTCTACGCCAGCCCGTCCAGGCAGATCATCACCTCGGTCTCGATCCTGAAGTTCGCCACGTCGACGGACGCGGCCATCGTCAAGGGCTACACGAACCAGGAGGGCTGGCCGAAGCTGCTGACCCCGTCGGACGCCAGCGGGCTTCCGCAGCCGAAGGCCGACCCCGCGTACTGGACGCGGACCTGGGCGCAGGGCTCCACGGTCGTCTACGCCCAGTCGTACTGGTCGAGCGGCGGCCCGACGGGCGACCGCACCGGCAGCGTCTTCGCCACCGCCGGGGAACTCGGCGTCGAGGTCACCAACACGCTGACGTTCAGCAACTGACCCCCGGACGCGACGAACCCCGCCGCCCCGAGGGGGCGGCGGGGTTCGCGGATCCGGACGCGGGTCAGATCGTGACTTCGAGGCCGGCGACCTCGCCGGTCTTCGCGGTGACGCCGGTGTCGACGCTCACACCGCCGGCCGCCAGGACGCGGACCGTCCAGTCGCCGTCGGCGGCGAAGAAGCGGAACACGCCCTCCTCGCCCGTCACCACCTCGGCGGTGAACTCGCCCGACGAGTCGAGGAGGCGGGCGTAGGCGCTGGACACAGGGGCGCCGTCACGCGTGACGGTCCCCTGGATGACGGCCTCGTTGGCCAGGTCGACGGTCGCCGGAAGGTGCGCCGTCTGCTCGGGCGCTGCGCAGCCCTGGGTCATGGTTCCTCCAAGTGTGGTGCTGCGGGACTTACTTGCCTGCGCCGAGCTCGATCGGCACGCCGACGAGCGAGCCGTACTCGGTCCACGAACCGTCGTAGTTCTTCACGTTCTCCAGGCCCAGCAGCTCGCGCAGCGCGAACCACGTGTGCGAGGAGCGCTCGCCGATGCGGCAGTAGGCGATGGTGTCCTTGTTCAGGTCGACCCCGGCCTCGGTGTAGAGGGCGCGGAGCTCCTCGTCGGACTTGAACGTGCCGTCGTCGTTGGCCGCCTTCGACCACGGGATGTTGGCCGCGGTCGGCACGTGGCCGGCGCGCTGCGACTGCTCCTGCGGCAGGTGCGCCGGGGCGAGCAGCTTGCCGCTGAACTCGTCGGGCGAGCGGACGTCGATCAGGTTCTGCTTGCCGATCGCGTCGACGACCTCGTCGCGGAAGGCGCGGATCGTCAGGTCCTGGTCCTTGGCCTTGTACTGGGTCGCGGGACGGCTCGGGACGTCGGTGACCAGCTCGCGGGAGTCCAGCTCCCACTTCTTGCGGCCGCCGTCGAGGAGCTTCACCTTGTCGTGGCCGTACAGCTTGAAGTACCAGTACGCGTACGCCGCGAACCAGTTGTTGTTCCCGCCGTACAGGATGACCAGGTCGTCGTTCGCGATGCCCTTGCTCGACAGCAGCTGCTCGAAGCCGGTCCTGTCGACGAAGTCGCGGCGGACCGGGTCCTGGAGCTCGGTCTTCCAGTCGATCTTCACGGCGCCACGGATGTGGCCCTTGTCGTAGGCGGACACGTCCTCGTCGACCTCGACGAGCACGAGCCCGGGGTCGTCAAGGTGGGCCTCGACCCAGTCGGTGTCCACCAGGACGTCTGAGCGGCTCATGCGGGAACCTTCCCTTCGGAGCGGACTTTCGCGGTGATGCGGCGGAAGAGCGGATACATCTCGCAGCCGAGGCAGAACCCGAACGCCGCGTTCAGGAACGCCGCCGCCAGTGCGAGGGCGGTGGCACCGATGCCGAGCCAGGTCGTTCCCGTCGCGTACCCGACGGTGCCCAGGAGGGCGAAGGCGAACCCGACACCCTGCGCGAAGCGGGGCGCGGCCTCGTCCTCCAGTTCCCTGGGCGGGGCGAGACGGGGACGGATGAGCACTTTGAACACCAGTCCGTACGGGGCGTACCGAAGGCCGAAGGAGGTCGCGATGGCGAACACGACGGCCTGAGCGGCGAGCAGTGCCCAGCTTCCGGTCACCAGGACGACGACGAGGACGGCCGTGGTGACGGAGGCGCCGAAGCGCGGCCCGCGTGGATCGACCTGCATCGGGGATCTCCTGGCGGAGTGGAAGCGTGCGTACGAGCTAGAAGGAGAAGGTGCTCGGGGGCGGACGGGCTCGATGCCTCAGGCCATGCGACAGAGCGAGGCGGCCACGCGGCAGAAGTCCACCGCGCGGCGCTTCGTGAGCATCTGCTCTGTCCAGTAACGCACGGACACGATGTTAAGCCGACAATCCACGGGCTGTCACATCCGTCTCGCCTTGCGAGACAGTGACATTCGTCTTAGCGCAGGTCATGAGGCTGCGGCTCAGGGAGTGACTCACGTGATGACCTCCCCCAGAGCGGCGATGACATCGGGCTTGCGGGGCGCGCCCGCGGCGCGCCGGACGACGCGGCCGGCCCCGTCCAGGACGAGGACGGTCGGCGTCCGCACGACGTTCAGCCGCCGGACGAGATCGAGGTGCGCCTCCGCGTCGAGCTCGACATGGGCCACGCCCTCCACCATCCGGCTCACCTCGCCGAGGACCCGGCGGGTGGCCCGGCACGGCGCGCAGAAGGCGCTGGAGAACTGCAGCAGCGTGGCCTTCTCGCCGAGTTCGGCGCCCATGTCGTCCGGGCCGACGGTCTCGCCCACCTGCCCGCCCTCCCCTCGCCGGGCGCGCAGCACGCCGTCACGGCGCCGCCTCACCAGGCCGAACGCCGTGGCCGCGAGCAGGACGCCCGCCGCGATCAATGCTCCGATCATCTCGTGCGACAACCCCGGGGCCTGCGCTTTTCTTCCCGCGGTCCGCCTTCTCTCACCGCCCGCCGCCCGCCGGGCCGCTCCCGGTCACGTGGGAATCGTGAGGAGGGGCCGCCCGTCCAGGCCGACGATCTCGAAGGAGAACAGCTGGCCGCGCGGGAACATCGTGGACCCGCGGTACTCGCCGTAGCCCTCGTCGTACGGGACGTACCAGCTGCCGAGGGCGTCCCGGCGCCCGTCCCGGGCGATCACCTGCAGCCGGCAGTGCGACCCCTTCGGGACGCCGGCCAGGTGCAGCTCCACCTCGGTCCCCCACGGCTTGCGGCGGAGCACCACGTAGCCCTTCACGGCGGTCCTGGGGTCCTCCGCGGTGATCCGCTCCCCCGCCGCCCCCGGCGCGGGGGACGCCGTGGACGGCGGCGGCTTGGCGCCCGCGCCGCCGGTCCCGCCGGTCCGCGACGGGAACACCAGGCCGCCGAACAGGCCCCCGACGACCAGCAGCAGGCACGCCGCGGCGGCGAGCGGGGCCCACCCCGCGGCCCGCCCGCCGGCCAGGCGCCCCAGCGGTCCGAGCCGTCCCCTCCGCCGCTCGGCCGCCCTGGCCAGCAGCCCGTCCAGCAGTTCGGGCGGCGGTCCGGCGATCCCTTCCAGCTGCGCCTCGTCGACCCGTCCGAGCAGCGCGGGCAGGCCGGCCATCCCGGCGAGCTCGTCGCGGCAGGCGGGGCAGTCCCGCAGGTGGGCCTCCAGTTCGGCGCGCTCGCCTGGATCGAGCGCGCCGAGCACGTACGACCCGAGCGCGGTGCGCGCCCGCGTGCAGCCGCTCACGGCGCCAGCCCCCGCTCCTCCAGCGCGAGCCTGAGCGCCCGCAGCGCGTAGTAGGTGCGGGACTTCACGGTGCCCGGCGGGATGCCCAGCGTCTCCGACGCCTCCGCGACGGAGCGGCCCCGGTAGAAGGTCTCGACCAGGACGGCCCGGTGCGGCGGGCTGAGCCCGGCCAGCGCCTCGGCGACCGTCCAGGACTCCAGCGCCCGGTCGATGTCGTCGGAGCCGTCGGCGGTCATCAGGACGTGCTCGTCGATGCCCGTCTCCGGCGGCCGGGCCCGCCTGGCGCGGTGCGCGTCCACGACGAGGTTCCGCGCGACCGTGAACAGCCACGGCCGGACGGGGCGGCCCGCGAGGGCCTCCGGATGCTTCCAAGCGCGCAGCAGCGTCTCCTGCACGACGTCCTCTGCCTGGGTTCGGTCTCCGCCGGTCAGCCGCAGGACGTAGCCGAGGAGGGCGCCCCCGTGCTCGCTGTACAGGGCGCGCAGCAGCCCCTCGTCGGCGGTCGGTCCCACACCACTGTCACGTACGCTCCCCCGGCGCGGTTCACGGGTTCCGGGATTACTTCTGCGCGGGCGCCTGGAGATCGTTCAGCCGGACGTTCTCGGCGGTCGCCGCCACGCGCAGCCCGTCCGGCGTCGGCTCGATCTTGCTGATCCGCGACCCGACGGGCAGGTCGGAGACGGGCACCACCCACGTGAGCTGCCGCTTCACCAGCGCCAGCGGGATCTGCGCGGCGCCGTTCGACCCCACCGACACGGGCGAGATCGCGATGCCCTTGGCGGTCGGCCTGACCTCCACGACCGCGGTGCCGTTCACCGGGAACCCGAGGACGTTGCCGGTCAGGTCCACCGACAGGTCGTCGCCCTTCGGCCCGATCCGCTTGACCTCCTTGGGCGCCTGCTTCTGGATCACGTCGTAGGGGACGACGGCCGAGGCGGTCGCGGTGCGCGCGGTCACGTTCGCGGCGCTGCCCTTGGTGACCTCCGACAGCGGCGCGTCGACGCCCCGCATGTCGACCTTGACGCCGGTGACGGTCACGCCCTGCTGCGTCCAGTCGCCGATCCCCACCTCGATGTGCTTGTACTCGCCGCCGACCGCCTGCGTCAGGAACGGGATGCCGTGGATCGTGACGTCCGGCCGCTCCTGGAGGTTGTACTGCGCGGCCACCTGCTCGCCGATCTTGTCCTCCGCGATCCTGACCCCCAGCCGGTCCGCGGCGACCAGCCCCGCGGCCACGAGGATCAGCAGGACCAGCAGTACTTTCCGCATGTCTCTCCTTAGGCCTGGCGCATGCGTTCGCCACACGATAGTGAACGAACCACCCAAAAAGGGTCGCTCCGGAGAATGACCTCTGAGCCGGGAAAATCACCCCGGTGTGAGATCAGCCACCTCCTCCGCCCCCGCTCAGCCGCCCGCTCAGCCGCCCGCGAAGGGCGGCAGCACCTCCACGACCCCGCCCTCCGGCAGCGTCACCGACGCGTGCGGCCGCGTCCCGACCGGATCCCCGTCGACCAGGAACGAACTCCGCCCGACGACCCGGGCGAACTCGTCGCCGCGCCCGGCCCTGGCCGCGGCGACCGCGTCCTCCAGCGTCGCCGCGTCGTACGGCTCCTCGTGCGTCCCCGCGGCGGACTTGGCGGCCGCCCAGTACCGCATCGTTCCCTTGGCCATGCCTCCAGGCTCTCATCTCCCGCTGACACGGTTCCCGCTGACACGGTCCGGCCAGGCCGCGACATGGCCGCCGGAGGCACCTCGGTTATGCTCAGGGGTGAGGGATCCGGGCGACGAGGCCATGGAGTTCATCCGCAAGGCTCTGCATGGCCGCCTCGTCTTCGAGCCGCCGGCCGTGCGCCGGTCTTGGGGGTGGGCCGCCTGGGTCCTACGTCTTTTAGGGACGGGAGGCGGCATTGAGCAGCTTGCTCTTGCTGACCAACGCGTTGGAGCCCTCTGACGAGGTCCTGCCGGCGCTGGGACTTCTGCTGCACTCCGTGCGCGTGGCGCCCGCCGAGGGCTCCGCGCTCATCGACGCGCCGCCGGCCGACGTCGTCCTGGTGGACGCCCGCCGCGACCTGGTCCAGGCCAAGGGCCTGTGCCGCCTGCTGCGCACCACCGGACTCGACTGCCCGCTGCTCGCGATCGTCACCGAGGGCGGTCTCGCCGCCCTGAGCTCCGAGTGGGGCCTGGACGACGTGCTACTCCAGACCGCGGGCCCCGCCGAGGTCGAGGCGCGCCTCCGCCTGGCCCTCGGACGGGCCGCGGCGGGCGCGGAGGCCGACGAGGTCCCCGGCGAGATCCGCAGCGGCGACCTCACGATCGACGAGGCCACCTACACCGCCCGGCTCCGCGGCCGCGTCCTCGACCTGACGTTCAAGGAGTTCGAGCTGCTGAAGTACCTGGCCCAGCACCCGGGCCGCGTCTTCACGCGGGCCCAGCTCCTCCAGGAGGTCTGGGGCTACGACTACTTCGGCGGCACCCGCACGGTCGACGTCCACGTCCGCCGCCTGCGCGCCAAGCTCGGCGCCGAGTACGAGTCCCTGATCGGCACCGTCCGCAACGTCGGCTACCGCTTCGTCCCCGACCACCGCCCGGGCGACGCCGAGGAGAAGACCCCCGCCCGCGCCTGACCTCCCCGCTCCCCGCCGGCGAAGCCGCTCAGACGGAGCAGCACCGGGGTCAGGGCGAAGAGGACGACCGCGAGCGCCGCGACCGCGACCATGGCGCCGCGCAGCCCGACGGCCTCCGCCCAGAGCCCGACATAGACCGGCCCGGCGAGGAACCCGAGATAGGACACGGTCGTGACGACCGACGTCGCGCGCCCCCGGTGGTCGTCGCCGACGTTCCGCGCGACCAGGCGGAGCAGCGTCGGGAACAGCACGGCGGTCCCGGCGGCGGCCGTCGCGAGCCCGGCCCCGGCGACCGCCGGCGTGGACGCGACCGCGATGACCAGGGCTCCGCCCGCGGCTCCGGCCGCCCCGGCGAGAAGGATCCCGCGGACGGCCCTCGCCCCGCCCGCCGAGAACCGCGTGATCGCCACCGTCCCGGCGAAGACGGCGGGCGCGACGGCGCCGAGCCCGCCCGCGTGCAGCTCGTCGTCGGCGAAGACCGCGCTCCAGCTCTGGTGCGCGTTCTCGCCGGCGAACGCAAGCGCGCCCAGAACCCCGATGAGCAGCAGCGGGACGATCCGGTGCCGCCCCAACGGCGCCGCCGCCTCACGCCGGACGACGAAGTCACCGGGAAACGCCCACAGGCACGTCCCGGCGGCCACGCAGGCGCCACCCGCCGCCACGAACGGCACCACGAGCGGCAGGGGCGACGCCGCCCCACTGGCGAGGCTCGCGAGCACCACGAGACCGGAGAAGACACCGTGGGCCCGGGTGATGACCGCCTTGCCGGCGGCTCTCTCCGCCACCCCGGCGACCGCGTTGATGCCCACATCGGCCGCCCCGCTGGCGGCGCCCACCATCGCGAGCCCGGCGCACAGCCCGGCAAGGTTCGCGGCGGTGAACGCCACCACGACTCCGGCCCCGCCCAACGCCGCGAGGGCGGCGCCCGCGACTCCCGGCCCCCACCGGTCCAGCGCCCGCCCCGTCAGCAGCATCGCCGGGAGGGCGCCCGCGCCCACGAACAGCAGCGCGAAGCCGAGCGCGCCGTCCCCGATCCCCGCCTGGTCCTGGACGCGGGGCACCGACGCGCCCCACACCCCCCAGAACGCCCCGAACGCAGCGAACCCCACGAACGCGCGCCACGAGGTCCCGACACCCATGTGTGTAACGATACACAACTAGCATGAGGTCTCATGGAGCCGTCCGGAGGCGCGAAGCGCGTGACCCTGGCCCAGGTGGCGGAACGGGCAGGCGTGTCCGTCATGACCGCCTCCTACACCTACAACCGCCCGAACCGCGTCTCGGACCAGGCCAGATCCAGGGTCCTCGCCGCGGCGGCCGAACTGGGCTACGCCGGCCCCGACCCGAGCGCCCGGTCCCTGCGCCGAGGCAGCAACCGCACGCTCGGCGTGGTGATGGGCGAGCATCTGGGCTACGCGTTCGAGGACCCGGAGGCGGTGTCCTTCATGGCGGGCGTCGCCGGCGTCTGCGGCGAGCACGGGTACGGCATGACCCTCGTCCCCGTCACGGGCACTGCCGACGACGTCACCCGGATCACCGACGCCGCCGTCGACGGCTTCATCGTCTGGACCACCTCCGACGACGACCCCGTCCTGGCGGCGGTCCGGGCGACGAGGCGCCCCGCGGTGGTCCACGGGGGCCCGGCGGTCGGCGGCATGGCCCTGGTGGGCATCGACAACCGCGCGGCGGCCCGCGCGGTCGGCGCCGCCGCCTGGGCGGGCGCCGAGCGCCCCGCCGTGGTGAGCTTCCCGCTCTCCCGCGACCGGCGCACCATGATCACCAAGGGCGCGGCCCTCCCCAAGGCCGCCTTCCCGGTGACGCGCGACCGCCTGGAGGGCTACCGGCAGGCGGCCGAGGACGCCGGGATCGCCTGGCGGGACGTGACCGTCGCGGTGTGCGCACGCAACGACGCCGCCGAGGCGGAGCGGGTCGCCGCGGCCCTCCTGGCCTCGGCGGAGCCGCCGGACGCGATCGCCGCGATGAGCGACCAGCAGGCGTCCGGAGTCCTCCGCGCGGTCCGCGCCGCCGGCCGCTCCGTCCCCGGCGACGTGGCGATCACCGGGTGGGACGACGCGGCGGCCGCGGCACCGCTGGGCCTGACCACGGTCGCCCAGTCCCTGCGCGACCAGGGCGCGTCCTGCGCGCGGATCGTCCTGGGCCGGCCGGACTCCCGGGCGGCGGCATGGTCCCTCGTCCACAGGACCAGCACGCGCCCCTGACCTCCGGCCGGTCAGGACCCGGAAGACTCGGGCGCGCCGTTGAAGCAGAATCGGGGCGGCGCCTTCAGGGTGGGCGGCTCGGAGCCGGGAAGCTCGGCGATCTCGATGCCCTCGCGCTCCGCCATGGCCGTCACCGTGGGCAGGTGGTCGTGGTAGAAGACCGGGACCCACCGGTCGGACGGCTCGCCCCGGCCGGCGGGGAGCTCCACCAGCTCCTCATCCCGGGTGACGCCCGCCCGGGCGGCCACGTCGAGCGCTTCGCGCGGGTCGGCGTCCCCCGCGTCCAGCGCCGCGAGCAGCGCCTCGACGGCGGGACGCTCGACGTTCCCGGCGGTCACCGCGCGCATCAGGTCCTGGTACGCCAGCGCCGACGGGGATCCGTCCTCGTCGATGAACTCGTCCATGCGCTCGGCCCCGTCGGCCAGGATGATGGCGAGCCCGTCGTCCACGTGTTCGGGAAGCGGGGGGCCGCCCCAGGAGCCGTCCCACCAGCGCAGGAAGGCCACGGAGTAGTCCTCGTCCACCAGAAGGTTCTGGAGCCATTCCCACGGCAGCCACGCCGGGCCTCCGGCGAGCAGGTCGACGGGCAGGTCCTGGATGTGCGTGTCGGAGGCCTCGTTGTCGTAGCCGTACAGCAGCGCCCGGCCGCCCTCCACCCAGCGCAGGGCCCAGAAGCCGTTCCCGATGTCCTCGGTGCGCAGGAAGCCGCCGTCCACGTGGACCTGTCCGGAGCAGTCGTCGAGGTAGGGGGCCATCATCGCTTTGACGACGCCCTGGGCCCAGAGTTCGGCGGGCGGCGGCACGTCGGTGGAGACTTGGTCGAACACGGCACTCCTTCTGTCGGAGGTTTTCCGGCCGTCCGACGCTTGGGGAACCGGACTGGTTCCCGGCGCTCCCACCGCGCTCGCGGCCGTTCCCGCCGCGGCACGGCCCTCGACGCCTTGACCTCAACTTAACTTCAGGTTCTACGGTTCCCATACCAGTGATCAACCAATGGGGGGACACCGCACATGAAGACCGGAGAAGTCTCCGACGCCGAACTGGCCGCCCAGCCGGCCGCCTACTGGACCGGATTGGCCTACGAGGCCCTCATCGCGTTCACCCGAGCCCGGCAGGCCGAGTTCGGCTTCACGCAGCCGCAGTTCTGGCTGCTCCGCAACCTGTCGAAGAACGACCTCTCGCCCGACGGCCACGGCATGACCATCCCCGAACTGCGGGAGGCCATGAAGTCCTACCTGAGGCCGGAGGACGACCTGGAGGCCGAGTCGAAGGTCCTCCTGGAGCACGGCTGGTCGACCCGCGACGGCGACGGACGCCTGTGGATCACCGAGGCGGGAGAGAGGACCCGAACCGAGTGGAAGGAGCACGCCCCCGCGATCCGCGACCTCATCCACCGGGGCATAGACGACGCCGACTACGTCACCGCCCTGAAGGTGCTCCGGCAACTGATCCACAACACCAGCACCCCCGCGCCCGACCGCACAGGTCGGTGACGCGTCAGCCGGATGCCGCGTCCACGCCCGTCGGCGGCCCGGTCAGAACACGTGCGAGCAAGTCACGAAGGTGCCTCTGGTCGGAGCCGGGCAGCTCGAAGAAGTTCCGAGCCAGCGCGTGGGCCCTGGACCGCAACTGCCGGCGTTTGCTCTCCCCGGCTTCGGTGAGCACCACATGCTTGACACGACGGTCACCCGGCGCGGGCTGACGGGTCACCAAGCCGCGACGTTCCAGACCGTCGACTATGCCGGTGACGTTCGACGGCTCGCATGACAGCCAGTCGGCCAGCTGACGCATGGGGGGCTCATGACAGCTGAAGGAGTTGTGGCGATGAACGAGATCTTCGACAGCCCCACGCCCTGGGTCGCCGACCACATCCGCGCCTACCTGGAGACCGGCGGCGTCCAAGGACACCTCTACCAGGGCTGGCCGACGCTGCTGCTCACCACGCGAGGCCGCCGGTCCGGCAAACTGCGCCGCACCGCGCTGATCTACGGCCGGGACCAGGACCGTCACCTGCTGGTGGCCTCGAACGCCGGAGCCGCCCAGCCTCCCGCCTGGTACCTCAACCTCACCGCGCACCCGCAGGTGACCGTGCAGCTCGGAGCCGACACCTTCGTCGCACAGGCCCGCACCGCCACTCCGCAGGAGAAGCCACCGCTCTGGGCCCGGATGACCGCGGTCTTCCCCCTCTACGACACCTACCAGGCCACCTCCGAACGCGACATCCCGGTGGTGGTCCTGGACACCGTCTCGCCCTGACTGGCCGGCCAGAGGGCGTTCAGGGCCTCCCGGCGACCGCTCCGGTGTCCGGGTCGATGAGGACGCGGGGCGCCCTCGCGCCGGAGAAGTCGAACATCGAGTCCAACGCATTGGCGCGGGTGTCGAAGGAGGCGTCTCCGATACGGCCGGCGCCCCAGTTGTCCTCGATGAAGCGCAGGATCGACGCCTGCTCCGAAGGGCGGTGGTCGACGTGGTTCACCCTGGCGTACGGCGAGATCACGATCAGGGGCAGCCGCTGGCTCGGCCCGCACCGGTCCTGGTAGCCCCCGGCCGCCCCGGCCTTCTTGCAGGCCGGCCCGTCCTGCGCGGGGTCGGCCGAACCGTTCGTGATGCGCGGAGGGACGTGGTCGTACCAGCCGTCGGAGTCGTCGTAGGCGAGGATCACCGCCGTCGAGGCCCATTCGGGGGACTTCTCGATCGCGTTGACGGTGGACGCGACGAACCTCTGCTCGTCCAGAGGATCGGAGTAGCCGGCGTGGCCGTCCTGGTAGGCGGGGGCCTTGAGGAAGGAGACGGCCGGCATGCGGTGCGCGGCGAGGGCGGCATGGAAGTCGGCCAGGTCGTACTGGTGGTTGGCCTGGTCGGTGTGGCCGATCGCAGCCACCCCTGACGGAGGCAGGTGCTTCTCGTTGGCCGTCGACCTGTAGTACTGGAACGGCTCGTGGTGCGGGCTGTAGTCGACGACCCGGCTCTTGCCGATGTTGGCGTGCGCGGCGCCGCAGACCTTGTAGCCGTTCCTCGTGCCGGTCGGACGGAAACCGCCCTGGAACCAGCCCCACGTCACGTGCTTCGCGTTCAGGAGGTCGCCGATATTGCGGCCGGTCATGACGGTGAGGCCGCCGCCGGACGCGTGGCCGTCGCCGGAGCAGTCGTCGAACGCCGGATCAGGGTCGTTGATGACCGTGCCCACGCCGTCCCCGTCCGGGGACGAGACGACCGACGGATCCGAGACTTTCTCGTGCGTCTTCGGGTCGACCGCGTAACCGCCGTGCGTCTGCCCTGAGACGAGATTGAGGGCGCCGGGGGTGGACGGCCCGAACACCGAATCCCAGGAGTTGTCGCTCATCGCATAGTTCTGGGCGTAGTTCCACATGGCGGTGACCGTGTTGCCGTCGTAGTAGTCCATGACGAGGCCGGGCCCGCTGAAAAAGTGCGGCCGGCCGCCGCACTCACCGCGCTCGGTGAACTCGACGAACCTGTCCATGCGGCCGCCGTTGACCGCCTTCTGCTCGGCGGCGTAGCCGTGGTCCTGGTCGCAGGTGAGGGCCTGGGAAGGACCGAGCCGCCTCGGGTCGTACCGGTTGGGGTTCCTCGTCAGGAGGCGTCCGCTCAGCCCGTCGGCCTTCGGCGTGCCCGGCGCGGCGTGGAACGGCGTGCCGTCGGTGTTGGCGGCCTTCGGATACGTCCCGAAGTAGTGGTCGAAGGAGACGTTCTCCCCGTAGATCACGACGACGTGCTCGATCGGGCTGCGCGCCGCCGCACTGGTGCGCGGGGAAGGCGCGACTCCCTCGCCGCCGCAGCCAGAGCTCAGCGCCACCGCGCCGACCACGACCATGGACGCGGCCAGCACCGAGGGCCTGCGCATCTCTCCACCACCCAAGCGTCGGGACGACCGGCGATCCCGCCCGTCACGCGCCGACTGTGCGGGGCGGCGATCGATCCCTAGGGGCAATGCCCCGCCGATGACGTCCGCACCGTTCGCGACGCCTGGAAGTGCGAAGAAATGGCCTCCGCCGAACGGAGAGATGGAGTCCGAGCGTCCCAGCGGGCCGGGAAGGCTCCGAGACGCGCGGAAAGCCCGGAGCCGAAGGCCGGCTCCGGGACCGATCGGGCCGGGGTCAGCCGAAGCGGCCGGTGATGTAGTCCTCGGTGGCCTTCTGCTCCGGGTTCGCGAAGATCTTGCTGGTGTCGTCGATCTCGATGAGCTTGCCGGGCTTGCCCGTCCCCGCGATGTTGAAGAACGCGGTGCGGTCGCTGACCCGGGCCGCCTGCTGCATGTTGTGCGTGACGATCACGATCGTGTACTGCGTCTTCAGCTTCTCGATCAGGTCCTCGATCGCGAGGGTGGAGATCGGGTCGAGGGCCGAGCACGGCTCGTCCATCAGCAGCACCTGCGGCTGGACGGCGATCGCCCGCGCGATGCACAGCCGCTGCTGCTGCCCGCCCGACAGGCCGGCGCCGGGCTTGGCGAGCCGGTCCTTGACCTCGTTCCACAGGTTGGCCCCGCGCAGCGACTCCTCGACGACCTCGTCCAGCCGGCCCTTGCGGCGGACGCCGTTCAGCTTGAGCCCGGCCGCCACGTTGTCGTAGATCGACATGGTGGGGAACGGGTTGGGCCGCTGGAACACCATCCCGACGACGCGCCGCACCGCGACCGGGTCGACGGCCGAGTCGTAGAGGTCCTCCTCGTCCAGCATCACCTTGCCCTCGACGCGGGCGCCCGGGATGACCTCGTGCATCCGGTTCAGGGTGCGCAGGAACGTGGACTTGCCGCAGCCCGACGGCCCGATGAACGCCGTCACCGAGCGCGGCTCGATCGTCATCGAGATGTCCTCGATGGCGTGGACGCCGCCGTAGTAGGCGTGCAGCCCGGATACCTCGATCCGCTTGGCCATGGGGTCAGGGTTCCTTTCTCTGGGTCAGCGGGCTCCGCGCGTGCGCGGCGGTCGAACCAAGGGGGGATCAGCGCCCCGCGGGCGCCTTGCGCCGCGCGACGAGCCGGGCGACCAGGTTGAGCAGCATGATGATCCCGATCAGCACGAGCGCCCCCGTCCAGGCCCGGTCGATCGAGTTCTGGTTGGGGTCGGCGGCCTGCTCCCAGATGAAGGTGGGCAGCGAGGCCTGCGCGCCGTCGAACGGGTCGTTGTTGATCGCCTTGGTGAAGAAGATCGTGAGCAGCAGCGGCGCCGTCTCGCCCATCACGCGGGCGACGGCGAGCATCACGCCGGTGACGATGCCGGTCATCGCGGTCGGGAGGATGACGAAGCAGATCGTCCGCCAGCGCGGCACCCCGAGCGCGTAGGACGCCTCGCGCAGGTCGTTCGGGACGAGCTTGAGCATCTCCTCGGTCGCCCGCACCACCGTGGGGATCATCAGGATCGTCAGGGCGAGGGATCCGGCGAGTCCGGAGAAGTCGAAGCCGAACGTCAGCAGCCACAGCGCCAGCACGAACAGGCCCGCGACGATCGACGGGATGCCGGTCATCACGTCCACGGTGAAGCTGATGACCTTGCCGAGCCGCCCGTTGCCGGCGTACTCCACCAGGTAGATGGCGGTGAGCACGGCGATCGGCACGGCGATCAGGCTGGTGATCAGCACCTGCTCCAGCGTGCCGATGATCGCGTGGTAGGCGCCGCCGCCGGCGTCGCTGCCGCTGACGGCGTTCATCGAGAACTGGAAGAACGTCAGGTCGAGGCGCTTGGCGCCGTTCACGACCACGGTCCACAGGACCGACACCAGGGGGATGAGCGCCAGCGCGAACGCGAGGTAGACCAGGCCCTGGACGGCCCGGTCCTTGATCTTGCGCCCGGCGGACACCGGCCCCAGCCGGGCGCCGGGGGCGGGCTTGCTGGTGGAGACGGTGGTCACACGAACTCCTTCCGGCGCGCGACGACCGCGCGGGCGGCCATGTTCACGAGCAGGGTGATCACGAACAGCACCAGGCCGGAGGCGATGAGGGCGCCGCGCCCGGTGGTGGACGCCTCGGCGAAGCTGTTGGCGATGTTGGAGGCGAACGTGGCGCCGCCGTTCTCCAGCAGGTGGATGTTGATCCCGGGCACGAAGGTGAGGACCATCGCGACCGCGATCGTCTCGCCCATGGCGCGGCCGAGCCCGAGCATGGCGCCGCCGATCATGCCGGAGCGTCCGTAGGGCAGCACCGCCATCCGGATCGTCTCCCAGCGGGTGGCGCCGAGCGCGAGCGCGGCCTCCACGTTGGCCCGCGGCACCTGCAGGAACACCTCGCGCGAGATCGACGAGATGATCGGCAGGATCATGATCGCGAGCACCACGGAGGCGGTGAAGATCGAGTTCTTGCCGGGAGAGTCGCCCCCGAAGATCGGGATCCAGCCGAGGACGGAGTTCAGGAACGCGCTGATCCCCTCCATGTGCCGGGACAGGAAGACCAGGCCCCAGAGCCCGTAGACGATGCTCGGCACCGCCGCGAGCAGGTCCACGACGTACCCGAGCCCGGAGGCGAGCCGCCGCGGCGAGTAGAAGGAGATGAACAGCGCGATGCCGACCGCGACCGGCGTCGCGATGAGCATCGCCAGCAGCGACGACACGACCGTCCCGAACGCGAGCTGCGCGATGCCGAACCTCGGCGGCGCGGCGTTCGGGTTCCATTCCTCCGCGGTCAGGAAGTTCGCCTTGTTGTCCTGCAGCGCCGGAACGGCCTTCCACACGAGGAAGACCGCGATCGCGGCCATGATCAGCAGCACGATGATGCCCGAGCCGCGGGCCGCCGAGACGAAGATCTTGTCTCCGGCGCGCCCGGTGCTCATCCGCCTCGCGGCGGCAGGGCGGTCGACGCCGGCGGCCGCGCCGACGCCGGTCTCGCTCATCACGGGACGTCCTCCTTCGATCATGTCGCCGGAACCCGCGTCGGCCCCGCCGCCGATGTGCTCGGCGGCGGGGCTGCGGTTCCCGTCTTCTGCTGTCAGGACAGGGCCTTGACGGACGCCTGGACCTTGGTCAGCACGCTCTGGGGGAGCGGCGCGTAGCCCTTGTCGGTCAGGATCTTCTGGCCGTCCGCGCTGGAGGTGTAGGTGAGGAAGGACTTGACGAACTTGCCCTGCTCGGAGGGCAGCCCCTTCTCGCACGCGATCTCGTAGGTGACCAGGACGATCGGGTAGGCGCCCGGCTCCTTGGTCGCGTAGTCGATCTTCAGCGCGACGTCGTTGCCGGTGCCGGTGACCTGCGCGCCGGCGACGGCCTTGGAGGCGCTGTCGGGCGACAGCTCGGCGAACTCGCCCGCGCCGTTCTTGACGTGCGCGGTCTGCAGCTTGTTGTTCTCCGCGTACGACATCTCCACGTAGGAGATCGCGCCCGCGGTGCTCTTCACCTGGCTGGTGACGCCGTCGGACTTCGGCGCGCCCTGGCCGGTGGAGTTCGGCCACTTCTTGGCCTTCTCCCACGTCCAGGTCTTCGGCGCGGTGGTGTGCAGGTAGTTCGTGAAGTTCTCGGTGGTGCCGGACTCGTCCGACCGGTAGATCGGCTTGATCGGCTGCGACGGCAGCTTGGCGCCGTCGTTCTCCTTGGCGATCGCCGGATCGTTCCAGGTCTTGATCTTGCCGGAGAAGATGCTCGCGAGCGTCTCGGGCGAGACCTTCAGGCCGTCCACGCCCTGCACGTTGTACACGACCGCGATCGGGCCGACGACCATCGGCAGGTTCAGCGCGTTGCTCCCCTGGCAGCGCTTCTGCGCGGCGGCGGCCTCTTCGGGCTTGAGGGACGAGTCGGAGCCGGCGAAGGCCACCTGACCGCTCGTGAACGCCTGGATGCCCGCACCCGAGCCGCTCGGGTTGTAGTTCAGGTTGGCGCCCGCGCACTTGGACGAGTAGAGCTTCGTCCACTCCTCCATCGCGTTCTTCTGCGCGCTCGACCCGGCGGCGTTGACGCTGGCCTTCGCGCAGTCGATGTCGCCGGACGGCGCGGCGCTCGAACTCGCCGTCGTGTTGTTGTCGCTCCCGCAGGCGGAGAGGGCCAGCGCCCCCGCTACGACCACACCGCCCAGAGCAGCGAGTCGGGAACCGTTCTTCACCGGAGGGTCTCCTTGAGTTTCGTCGGGCGGGTCCCCCGAGCCGCCCCGGCCCATGTCGACCGGACGACGGGTTCGCCGTCGAGTGCGACGCTAGGCAGGCGAGGTGACCAGCCGCCCCGATCCAGGTGAACGGCAAATGAACGCAGACGAGCACAGTTGCGAAGAATGCCCCGATTTGCCGTGGACACCGGGTTAACATCGCAGCTCATCGCCCCAAAATCCCGGTCGAGACGCCTCCAGGGAGGGTTGGCCGACCGGCATCCGGGGAACCACGGATTTCCCGAGGTCGCGGGCGTTCACGAGGCGGGCCGGGCACCCCCGCGGAGCGCCCCGGGGAGCGGGCCTCATCCGGCGCCCGAACCGCTACGGGGTGGCGGGCGCCAGACGGTGACGGGCGCTACGCGGTGGCGGCGTACATGACGTCAACGGCGTGGCGGGTGAAGCCCAGTGACTCGTACAGGCGGACGGCCGCGGTGTTCGACTCGTCCACGTAAAGCATGATCTGGTCCATGCCGATGTCGCGCAGGTGGTGCAGGCCCCGCAGGGTGAGCGTGCGGCCGAGCCCGAGGCCCTGCGCGGACGGGTCGACGCCCACGACGTAGACCTCGCCGACGCCGCCCGGGTGCACCTTCGTCCAGTGGAAGCCGGCGAGCCGGCCGTCCCGCTCGGCGAGGAAGAAGCCGCCCGGGTCGAACCAGTCCTCGGCCTCGCGCTCGCGGACGTCGTCCATCGTCCAGGCGCCCTGCTCCGGGTGGTCGGCGAACGCGCGGGCGTTCACCTCCAGCCAGGCGCCCTCGTCCCGCCCCGGCTCGAAGGCGCGGATCGTCACGCCCCCGGCGACGCGCGCCTCCGGCAGCGGATCGGCCGCCGGGCGCCGCATCTGGAACAGCGCGCGGGCCCGCCCCATCCCCTCGGCGGACGCGAGCGCGGCGGCCGCCGGGAGATCACCGTGCGCCCACACCCGCAGCGGCCCTCCGGCCTCGTTCTTCAGGGCGCGCAGCAGCGCCCGCCCGTACCCCCGGCGCCGGTGCTCCGGATGGACGACCAGCTCGCCCGCCGCGGGTTCCTCCCCGGACGCCGGATCGAAGTGGGCGTAGGCGACGACGGTCCCGCCGTCGGTCACCGCGAGCCCGGACCGGCCGCCCCGCAGGGCCAGCAGAGCGTGCTCCGACAGCGGCCCCACCCCGTCGGCCTCGGTCGCGGCCCTGGCCGACTCCAGCGCCCCGGCCACCTCGTCGTCCCCCAGCGTCCCGCGCGCCCGCAGCTCACTCACGGTCCACACCCTATGCCGACGCCGCCGGCCGCCACACGGACGCCCGATCCGCCTCCCCCATGATCGACTCAGCTCCTGATCGATTCGTCATGAAAACGTCATCGGGCCGCCGGGAACCGTATGCCGAGCGAACCTAGCGTCCTCAGAATGATTCGACGACGGACCTTACTGGCCTGCGCCGCGGCGGGGGTGACGGTCGTGGGCGTGGCCGCGCAACCCGCCGCCGCGCGCCCCGCGCCCACCGCGTCCGTGCGGCTGCTCGCGCTGAACGACTTCCACGGCAACCTCGAACCCCCGTCCGGCAGCTCCGGGACGGCCATCGACGAGAACGGCGACGCCGTGCCCGCGGGCGGCGCCGCCTACGTCGCCGCCCACCTCAAGCGGCTGCGCGACCGCGACACCCTCACCGTCGCGCAGGGCGACCTGATCGGCGCCTCGCCCCTGATCTCGGCCGCCTACCACGACGAACCGTCCGTGCAGTTCCTCGGCGACGCCGGCGTCACCGCGTCGGCGGTCGGCAACCACGAGTTCGACGAGGGCTACCAGGAGCTGCTGCGCATCCAGAACGGCGGCTGCCACCCCGTCGACGGCTGCTCCCCGGCGGGACGGTGGCGCGGCGCGAAGTTCGACTACCTCGGCGCCAACGTCCTGCTGAAGAAGAACGACCGGCCCGCCGTCAAGCCCTGGACGATCCGCCGCGTCAACGGCGTCCGGATCGGCTTCATCGGCCTCGTCACCAAGACCACCCCGAGCATCGTCACGGCCGAGGGCATCAAGGACCTGAAGTTCCAGGACGAGGTGGACGCCGCGAACCGGGCCGCGCGCGAGCTGAAGCGCCGCCGCGTCCGCGCGATGGTCGTGCTCGTGCACGAGGGCGACCAGGTCAAGTCGGGCGAGCGGCCGGACGAGTGCGGCGTCGTGCCGGGCGCCGGGACGCGCATCGCGCAGCAGGCCGACCCGGAGATCGACATGGTGCTGTCGGGGCACACCCACCAGCAGTACCTCTGCTCGGTCCAGGACCCGGCGGGCAACCCGCGACTGTTCTCCTCCGGCTCGTCCTTCGGCCGCGTCATCACCGAGGTGAACCTCAGGGTGAACCGGCGGACCGGCGACATCGTGCGGTCCTCGGTCAGGGCCGACAACCACGTCGTCACGCGGGACGTCCCGCCGGACCCGGCGACGCAGACGTTCGTGCAGACCTGGAAGGACCGGGTCTCCACGATCGCCGACAAGCCCATCGGCAAGATCACCGCTGATCTGACCCGCGCCCCGTCCGCCGCGGGCGAGACCGCGCTCGGCGACGTCATCGCCGACGGCCAGCTCGCCGGGACCAGGGACCTCGGCGCCCAGGTCGCGCTGATGAACCCGGGCGGCGTGCGCACCGACCTCGTCTACAAGAAGAGCGGCTCGGAGAGTGAGGACGGGATCGTCACCTACGGCGAGGCGTTCGCCGTGCAGCCGTTCAGCAACGTGATGGGCGTGACGTCGCTGACCGGCGCGCAGATCGACGCCCTGCTGGAACAGCAGTGGACGTCGGCGGGCGAGAAGATCCTCCAGCCGTCGGCGAATCTGCACTTCGCCATCGACCGCGCCAAGCCCGTCGGCGACCGCGTCTCGGCGATCACCATCGACGGGACCCCGGTCGACCCCGCCGCCGTCTACAAGGTCGCGGCGAACAACTTCCTCCTGGGCGGCGGTGACGGCTTCTCCGTCTTCACCCAGGGCAAGGACCAGGTCCTCGGCCCCATCGACCTGGACGCGTTCGTCGCCTACTTCACCGCCCAGGGGACGGTCTCCCCGCCCGCGCTGAACCGCATCTCGGGCAAGTGAGCACCCTTCCGGGCCGGTGAGCACGGGCGCGGCCCGTGTGCCGGGACGCTCAGGGCGTCCGGGCGCACGGGCCGCGCGCATGCCGGTCCGGCGTTCGACCAGGGGCGAGGGCCCCGGGATCACGCGCCGAAGAAGTGGACGACGTAGTAGACGATCGCCGCGACCGCCGCGGCGGCGGGCATCGTCAGCACCCACGCGACGAGGATGTTGCCGGCGACGCCCCAGCGGACCGCGGAGAGCCGCTTGGTGGCGCCCGACCCCATGATCGCCGAGGTGATCGTGTGGGTGGTGGAGATTGGAGCGTGCCAGATGAAGGCGGTCGCGTACAGGACGACCGAGGCGGTCGCTTCGGCGGCGAACCCCTTCGGCGGATCGACCTCGATCACCTTGCGGCCCAGCGTGCGCATGATGCGCCAGCCGCCCGCGTAGGTCCCGGCCGACAGCGCGCCCGCACACGCGATGATCACCCACCAGGGCACGGACTTGCCGTCCGAGTGCCCGGTCGTGACCAGCGCGAGGACGATGATGCCCATCGTCTTCTGGGCGTCCTGCAGCCCGTGGCCGAGCGCGAGGGACGCCGCGGACATCGTCTGCGCGATGCGGAACCGGCGGCCGACCCTGCTCGGGTTGGACCGCCGGAAGATCCACAGGATCGCGACCATGACCAGGTAGGCGAGACAGAACCCGACCACCGGGGACAGCACCATCGGCACCGCGACCTTGTCGATGACGCTGGACCAGTTGACCTCCGACAGCGAGGCCAGCCCGGCGCCGACGACCCCGCCGATCAGCGCGTGCGAGGACGACGACGGCAGCCCGAAGTACCAGGTGATCAGGTTCCAGGTGATCGCGCCCAGTACCCCCGCTGCGACGACGGTGAGGCCGTGCAGGCCGGTCGGCGGCGTGATCACCTCGCTGATCGTCTTGGCGACGCCGACGCCGAGCAGGGCACCGATCATGTTCATCGCGGCCGCCATGCCGAGCGCCACCCGCGGGGTGAGCGCCCGGGTCGAGACCGCCGTGGCGATCGCGTTGGCCGCGTCGTGGAACCCGTTGGTGTAGTCGAACACCAGGGCCACCACGACGACGAGGATCAGCACCGCCGTCTGCGCGCCCGAGCGAAGGCCCAGCGCGCCCGCGATCATGACGACCAGCACGCCCGCCAGCAGGAGCAGCCAGGCGCGTCCGGATACCCGGCGGGTCGCCTGCTCCCCCAGCGTCTCGGCGTTGGCCGGGGACTCTCGGGTGAGGGTGGCGCCGGGGTCCTCGGCAGCGCTCATGATTCCTTGACCGCGATGGTCTCGACCGTGTTCGCCACATGCTCGAAGGCGTCGGCGGCGTCCTCCAGCCGGTCGATGATCTGCTTGAGCTTCAGCACGGTCAGGGTGTCGTACTCACCGCTGAACAGCTGGGCCAGCAGCTTGCGGTAGACCTGGTCGCCCTGGTTCTCCAGCCGGTTGATCTCGATCCAGTACTCGTTGAGCTCCTTCATCGACCGCAGCCGGGGCATGGCCTCGGCGGTCAGTTCGGCGGCGCGCTCCAGAACCTCGACCATGTGGACGATGCCCTTCGGGAACTCGTCGATCTTGTAGAGGACGACGAGGTCCGCGGCCTCCTCCATCTCGTCCATGACGTCGTCGATCGTGGAGGCCAGCCGGTAGATGTCCTCACGGTCGAAGGGCGTGATGAACGTTTCGTTCAACCGTCGCATGATCGCATGGGTGTTTTCGTCGCCTGCGTGTTCGCAGGCGCGCATCTTCTCCGCGATCGCCGCCCGGTCGGCGCCGTCGCTGATGAGTTCCACGAGCAGCCTGGCGCCGGTGACCAGGTTGTTCGCCGAGTCGGCGAACATGTCGTAGAAGCTGTCCTCACGCGGCGTGAGACGCAAGCGCACGTCGTTCTCCTGATGTGCCGGAACAGTCCGCTGAGGATCGTAGGCGCAACCAGCCGTAAAAAGAACCTTTGCCCCGGCTTCGGCTGCTGTCCGCCATCCTCTCACCTACAAGACTGCCCTAGATCAGGAGGTACATACCCCGCGAGAAGGGCCCTATCTGGAGGAACGTTCGCCGTTTCGGGCCCTGCGGGCGCTCCGAGCGCGCCGACGGCGGTGACCGCGAGTGAGATTCGTTACAGTGCCGCGACCTGGGCGGCGAGCTTCGGCGGGCTGAAATGACGAACCGGGGACGCCCCGAAACGGCGTCCCCGGTTACGGTGCTCAATCTCGTGGCGTCAGCTCACGTCGACCGGCGTCGCCGGACCGCACTCCCAGTACCACGTCGATCTCGGCCACGGTCAGCGGCCGCTCCGCCGCCGCCACCGCACCGAGCATCTCGGCATAGAGTTCGATCTCGTCGAGCGCGACGCGGTCGTGGACGCGCAGATCGAGGTTCTGGCGCACCGCGTCCACCTCCGTTCGTTCCCCACACCCGTCGTCGAGGCTACGCGTCTCGCCGCGGCGGGCACATGACCCAAGAGGGCCATTCGAGGGCCACCTCGGCCCCGTCCGTCCGGGGGAGGTCCGCACGCGCCGCCGGACGGCCGCACGCACCGGTTTCGGGAGCCGCACCCCGGACTGGCTAGCCTTCCCAGGTGATGCCCGTCTGATGCCCGTCTGATGCGCATGACCCATGCCCCATGGGACGAACGGGCGGTCACCGCTCCTACTGGAAGCCCTGCCCCGGCCCCTGGTGGAAGCCGCCGAGCATCTGCTCCAGCGGCGATTCGGGCAGGTCGCGGACCGTCAGCCGGGCCACGGTCGCGGCGTTGACGTCGGCCCCGGCGAGCCGCGCCGCCTGCCGCGCCACCGTCTGCTCGAACAGCGCGCGGACCGTCCGGGCGTAGGCGAACTGCGGGTCGTCCCGCAGGCGCGAGAAACGGTTGAGCAGCTCGACGCGCAGTTCCTCGTCCAGCATGTAGAGGTCGCGTTCGGCGTAGCTCTGGAAGAGCTGGACCATGTCGCGGTCGCCCATCCCGGTGAACTCCAGCGTCCGCCCGAACTCGGCGCGGAAGGCGGGGTTCCCCGCGAGGAAGCCCTCCATCTCCGCCGCCGGGCTGGAGCAGACCACCATGAACCTGGCCCTGCCCTGGCCCTCCGCGCCGCGCTTCATGTGCCGCAGCAGCTCCGCCACCACGGCCGGGGAGCGGTCGAGCAGGTACGCCTCCTGGATGAGCAGCACGCCGCCGAGCGCCTGCTCGACCATGCCCGCGACCCGGTTCTCGGTGTCGACCCGGTCGCGTCCCGCCAGGTGGACGGGGCGGCAGGCGACCACGTGCCCGGAGTTCAGCAGCCCGAGCGCCGCGTAGATGCCGCCGACGAGTCCGGCGACGGTCGTCTTGCCGGTGCCGGGCGGCCCGGTGAAGACCAGGTGCCGCGCGTCGCCGCCGGACATCCCGTACCGGGCCCGGTCGGCCGCGAGCCCCGCCTCCTCGGCCAGCTCCGCCACGGCGGCCTTGACGTCCTCCAGGCCGGTGAGCTGGTCGAGCCGGTGCAGGTAGCCGTCGATGTCGCCGGGCGGGCGCAGCGCCGGCTCGATCCCCTCGGCGACGCCCGCGAGGTCGTCGGGGGTCAGCACGAGCCGGTCGTGGGACGCCCCGGCGCGCTCCATGTTCCGCTGGGCCGCCTGGTCCAGGTACGCCTCGACCAGCCGCGCGTTGACCAGGTCGCCGGGCCCGCGCAGCCGCTCCAGGTCGGCGCGGACCGTCTCCAGGGCCGCCGCGCCGATCGTGACGCGCCGCTCCTCCGCCAGCAGGTGCAGCAGCGTCATCCGGTTGTCGAGGTCGCCGAAGTCGGGCAGCCGGTGGACGCGGAACGACTGCACGAGCTTCGGGTGGTCCTGCAGCAGCCGCTTGTAGGCGCGCGGTTCACAGGTCGCGATCACCGGCGTGGTGTTCACCGGGTCGCGGCGGGCGCGGCGCACCGCGCCGACGAGCGCGGCCGGGTCGGACGCGCCGGCGACCGCCACGTCCAGCCGCTCGAAGAGGATCACCGGGCCCGGCCGCCCGAGCAGCCGCCCGAGCTCCTCCGGCGGCGCGTTCCGGACGTCCTCGGCGTCGTGCGCGCGGATCGACCCGTCGCCGAGGCCCGCGTTGGCCAGCGTCAGCGCGATCATCCGGGCGAGCCGCCGCTGCCCCGAGTGCGGGGCGCCGACCAGCAGCACGCCGGGCACGCCGGACCTGATCGAGCTGGGCGCGCCGTCCACGCGGGTCTGCTCGACGTCCTCGTCCGCCGCGGCCTTCCACTGCTCGGCCCGCGCCTTCAGGTCGCCGAGGAGCGCGGCCGCGTCGTGCTCGCCGTACACGAAGCCGAACCCGAACCGCTCCAGGACGCGGCGGGTGCTGCGGTCGCTCGGCGGCGGGATCTCGTGGACGGGCTGGTCCGGCGACGGCGTGTCGTCCAGGAAGTCGAAGCCGCCGACCATCGTGCCGGACATGACCTTCGTCCCCGGCCCGCCCCCGGGAACCGGCGCACCCGGGCCGGGCGGCACGGGGCCGGGCGGCACGGGGCCGGGCGGGGCGTCCTCGAGGTCGCCCGGGCCGAGGATGCGCGTCCCCGGAGGCTGCCCCGGCTGGCTCTGCGGATTCGGCGGGCCCTGCGGATTCGGCGGGCCCTGCGGATTCGGCGGGCCCTGCTGGTGCTGCTGCGGGGGGCCGCCCTGGCCCTCCATGCGGGTCGCGTACGGGTCGAACGCCTGCGGCTCGGGGACGGGAGGCGCGGGGTTCGGCACGCCCGGCGGGACGTTCGGCTGCGCGCCCGGCTGGGGCGGCGGGGCGGAGCCCGCCGGCTGGTACCCCAGCACCGTGTACGGGGGCACGAAGTTCTCGTCCTGCTGCTCCTCCTCCGGAGGAGAGAAGCCGCCGAGCTCCGGCGGGGGCACCGGCGCACGGCCCGGCTGGACCGGCTCCGGCGCGGCGGGCTGAGCCGGCGGCGAGGGCGGAGGCGCGGGCTGGCTCTGCATCGGCGCCGGAGGCGCCGGACTCTGCATGGGCGCGGGCGGCGCCGGGCTCTGCATCGGCGCCGGAGGCGCCTGGTGCTGCGCGGGCGCGGGCGGCGCCGCCCCGGGGCGCTGGAACCCCAGCTCGGTGTACGGCGGCGCGACGCTGCCCTCGTCCTTGTCCTCCTCGGCGGGCGAGTGGCCGCCCATCACCGGGTCCGGGGACGCGAACCCCGGGGCGGGCGGGGAGGCGAACGCCGCCTGCTGGCCGGGCGCGGGCGGCTGGGCGTGCCCGGCGGCCGGGCCGGGGGCGTTCTCCCAGCCGGGCTGCGCGGGCGGCTGGACGAACGGGCGGTCGGGCTCGGACGGCGCGAAGTTCGCCCCGGACGCCTCCTGCGGCGACGCGCCAGGGGCGAGGCCGGGCTGGCCCGGCATGTTGAACGGCGCGGGCTGCGGCGGCGCCGGGTTGGGCGGCGGCGTGGCCGTCGGCGCGGCGGCCGTGGCACGGGCCCGGTTGCGTCCGATGATCCCGGCGACGACCGCGGTCGGGACGGGGAAGCCGCGCGGACGGGCGGGCATGCCGCCGAGCCGGCACCACGCCAGGTCGACCTCGTACATGGCGGCGAGCAGCGACTCGGCTCCCGGCC
Source organism: Actinomadura sp. NPDC000929 (assembly GCF_040492065.1). Taxonomy (NCBI): domain Bacteria; kingdom Bacillati; phylum Actinomycetota; class Actinomycetes; order Streptosporangiales; family Thermomonosporaceae; genus Actinomadura; species Actinomadura sp. NPDC000929. Next base: position 51,197 of record NZ_JBEUPA010000012.1, read on the forward strand.
CCGACCCGGCGGCCGACCGCAGCGGCTCCGGGAGCCGCATGTCCTGCGGCCACAGCCGGCGCAGCGGATGCCCCTTCTGCTGCGACACCGCCTGGACGGTGTAGCGGATCTCCGGGTCCAGCCAGGGCACGATCGTGCCGACCATGTCCTTGCGGACGACGTCCAGATCGGCGGCGAGCAGGGCGGCGGCCACGAGCCGGGGCTCGATGTAGGCCGGTTCGGCGGGATCGCCCGACAGCTCGGCTATCAGCTCGCTGAGCGTGTAGAAGGCGTGGCGGAAGTTGTCCCCCGGCGAGCTCTCGTTCCTCAGCGCGGGCACGAGGTTCGGCGGGCACCGCGTCAGCCACTGCTGGACGATCGCCTGGTCGCCGTAGGGCAGCGCCCCGTAGTCGACGGTCGGGTTGGACAGGGTGGCGCCGAGGATGGCGAGCAGCGCGTCCGCCCTCACCTGGAACCGGACGTCGTCGCGGAGCGCGCTGGCGACGGCCCACATCGTCCGCAGGACGACCACCGCGGCGTCCACCCGGCTGGCGCGCAGCCGCTCGGCGTAGAGCGCGACCAGCGACTCCAGGGCGGGCGGGGTGAGCCAGCGCGGGCCGTCCACGTCGGGGAGGGGCCTGGCGCGGTAGGGCTTCCACAGGTCGAGCATCTGGGCGTCCAGCCGCGAGTCGAACGCGGGCGCGGCGGAGCACCAGAGCATCACGCCCCAGGCGACGGCGACGGTGGACGGCGTCTCGCTCGTGAACTCCCGCCACCAGTGCGGGTAGTCGGGCGCCGCCAGCGTGGCGGCGGACTCGACGGTCGAGCGGACCCGCGAGGTCAACTCGGTGGCGAACCCGTGCGCGACGAAGGGCAGCCCGGACGGCGGGTCGTAGGAGAAGTCGGGCCCGGCGGGGATGACGTGCGGCGGCAGCGCCGGGACCTGGCCGGCCCCCTGCTGCGCGGGCCGCGCGGCCGTGCGGACGGAGGGGATGCGCGGCGGCGGGCACAGGTACCACTGGCCGTCGGCCGGGTGCAGCCGGTACCAGCGGGCCCACGCGCCGAACAGCCACCACGTCCCGTCCGGCAGGACGAGCATGCGGCCGGCGATGGCGTGATGGCGCTGCTGCGGAGGCGCCGACGGCCACCACGCGGCGGCCACCATCGCCCTCGTGTCGCGCTCTGCCACCGTGAACGGATCGTGCCCCGCCGGGGGGCTGGGCGGCGGAGCACTGCCATAGCCCGGTCCCCACACCACGATGGTCATCGTAGTCAGCAGAATCCGGCCGAGGCTCCCCCCAGCACCCCTTTCTCCGCGTTATCGCAGGTCAAAGGATTATCAGAGGCAGGGAAACAGCCGTGCCGGGTAAGGCCGCGGCACTTTGGCGCCGACCCCGTCACGCGTTTCGGACCGCGCCGCGCCGTTCTCGCGGGCCGCGCCGCCGCCTCGCGCCGCCGCCTCGGACCGCGCCGTTCAGTCCCACTGGGCGGTGCGGTGCCGCTCGGCCTTCTGCACGTAGACCTCGGGCGTGTACCGCAGCACGGCGCGGTCGTCGTCGGTCAACTCCCGGACGATCTTGCCGGGGGTGCCCGCGACGAGGACCCCGGACGGGATCTTCTTGCCGGGCGGGACGAGCGCGCCGGCCGCGATGAGCGTCCCGGATCCGATGCGGGCGCCGTTGAGCACGATGGCGCCGATGCCGATGAGCGAACCGGTCTCGACGTGGGCGCCGTGCACCATCGCCTTGTGGCCGAGGCTGACCCGGTCCTCCAGGACCGCCGGCATGCCGGGATCGGAGTGCAGGCAGCTGAGATCCTGGATGTTGCACTCCTCGCCGACGACGATCTCCTCGTCGTCGCCGCGCAGCACCGAGCCGTACCAGACGCTGGACGCGCGCCCCAGCGTCACCCGTCCGACCACGACCGCGCCGGGGGCGACCCACGCCGTGGGGTCGATCTCCGGCCGGTCCTCGCCCAGCGCTCCCAGGTAGCTCATGGCGCCGATGGTAGCCGCCCCCGGTGAAGCGATTTCTCCATAGATTGGATAGTTTGTCGCACACGCCCGTGTGACGAAACGACAGCGAGAAGTGCGTTCCGGTTGCGCGAATGGGGTGGACCGGACAAGAGTCGTCCTGACGTTTCCCACCGTGGGCCGCTCACCGGCGGGTGAGGATCGCAACTCAACCGACCCTGACGGGGCGCCGACCCCCGCCAACGACCCCCAAGGCATCATGAGCAACGAAGCCGAAATCCTGCCGAACCTCCTCCAAGAAGAGTCCTTCGAGATCGTCATGCGCGGCTACAACCGCCGCCAGGTCGACGACTACATCGCCCGCGCCCAGCAGAAGCACCGTGAACTAGAGGCGCGGCTCGCCCGCGCGCAGGACGAGGTCGAGCGGATCCGCCGCGAGATGGCCGAGGTCCGGGAGGCCCGCAAGCCGACCGGCGACGACCTGAGCGACCGGCTCCGGCAGATCATCAACCTCGCCGAGGACGAGGCCCGGGAAAAGCTGGCCGAGGCCGAGGCCAAGGGCGGCGAGATCCGCAAGGACGCCGAGCACGAGTCCAAGCGGATCATCGACGAGGCCCGCGCGCACGCCGAACGGAACCTCGCCCAGGCGCAGGAGAAGGCCGACCACGTGCTCGACTCCGCCAAGAAGGAGTCCGACAGCGTCCTGTCGTCCGCCAAGCAGGAGGCCGAACAGACGGTGACCAGCGCCCGGCTGGAGGCCGAGCGCACCCTCACCGCGTCCGAGCGCCGCGCCAGCGTGATCAACGAGGGCGCGACCCAGCGGCTCACCGCGCTCACCAAGAACCACACCCAGGCCCTCCAGCGCCTCACCGAGATCAGCGACACGCTGCACCGGCTGCTGACCGCCGAGAACGAGGCCGGCCCGCTGGAGAAGATGGTCGAGGACGCCGTCCGGCAGAGCCCCGCGCCCCGCGCCCAGGCCAAGCAGGCCCCGCCGCAGCCCGCGCCCACGACGGGAGCCAAGCCCCCGCAGGCTCCCGCCAAGCCCGCGGCCGCCAAGCCCGCCCCGGCCAAGCCCGCCCCCGCCGCTCCGGCACCGGCGAGCCCCGCCCAGGCGAGCCCGGCACCGGCCGGTCCGGCGCCGTCGGCCCCGGCTCAGACGACCCCGGCGCAGCCGGCGGCGCCGCAGGCGAGCCCGCCGCAGACCGCGCCGCCGGTCAAGAAGCCCGAGCCGTCCCCGGCCGCCGACGCCCCGAAGCCGCCGGCCCCGCCGCAGGCCAAGCCCGCCCGCCCGGCCGACGACTCCGGCGGTCCCGCGACCACCCCCATCCCCCCGCAGCAGCGCGGCCCCATCGAGTTGTAGGGCGAGACCGAGTCGCGGAGCGAGCAGCGCGACGACGCACGCCGCCGGGCGGTGCGCCGGGCCCTGAGCAGGCCTGGTGCACCGCCCTTCGCGTTCTCGGGGATCCGGCGTCCTCTATAGGATCTTCGACGTGAGCAAACGGACCCATCCACGCGGAACCGCCCGCCCGGTCAGGCTTCTCGGCGACCCGGTCCTGCGCACCGAGTGCGACCCGGTCCGGACGTTCGACGCGTCCCTGGAACGCCTCGTCGACGACATGTTCGTCACCATGTACGAGGAGGACGGCGCCGGCCTCGCCGGCAACCAGATCGGCGTCGGCCTGCAGATCTTCGTCTACGACGTCGAGGACGACCGGGGCCGCCGCCACGTCGGCCACGTCGTCAACCCGAGGCTGGTGGCCGCCGACGGCGAGCTGGTGGTCGAGTCGGAGGGCTGCCTGTCGGTCCCCGGCCTGCGCTTCGACACCCCCCGCCACCACCACGCCGTCGTCGAGGGCGTGGACGTGAAGGGCAGGCCCGTCCGCGTCGAGGGGACCGGCTACTTCGCCCGCTGCCTCCAGCACGAGTGCGGGCACCTGGCGGGCGCGGTCTACATCGACGTGCTGTCCGGGGACGCCCGGCGCAAGGCGATGCGGGCGATCCGCGCCCTCCGCGAGTAGGCGCCCGTCCGGCGCGGACGCTCGACCTTTACCCTGCCCGCGTTCAGGGGACGTTCAGGTTGAGATGGCAACCTCTCGATGATGTGGAGGGGGACTGTGCCAGTGGTCGAACGTACGGCGAACGGCGGCAGGGCGGCTGAGGCGACGCTGCTCGTCGTCGAGGACGAGCCCAACATCCTGGAGCTCCTCGCCGGCAGCCTGCGCTTCACCGGATTCGACGTGATCACCGCCACCAACGGCGCGGACGCGGTCCAGTCGGCGCGCCGGCACCGGCCCGACCTGATCGTGCTGGACGTGATGCTGCCCGACATCGACGGGTTCGACGTCGCGCGGCGGCTGCGGTCCGGCGGGAACCACACCCCCGTGCTGTTCCTGACCGCGCGGGACGCCGTCCAGGACCGGATCAAGGGACTGACGATCGGCGGCGACGACTACGTCACCAAGCCGTTCAGCCTGGAGGAGGTCATCGCCCGCATCCGGGCGGTGCTGCGCCGGTTCCGCGGCGGCGTGACCGAGCCGCCGCCGCGCATGGTCTTCGCCGACGTCGAACTGGACGAGGACAGCCACGAGGTGTGGCGGGGCGGCCGGCCCGTCCAGCTGTCGCCGACCGAGTTCAAGCTGCTGCGCTACTTCATGGCGAACGCGGGCCGGGTCGTGTCCAAGGCGCAGATCCTCGACCACGTGTGGAACTACGACTTCCGCGGCGACGCGGGCATCGTCGAGTCGTACGTCTCCGCGCTGCGCCGCAAGGTCGACAACACCGAGCCCCGGCTGATCCACACGCTGCGCGGCGTCGGCTACGTGCTGCGCGAGCCGTCGAGAACGGGCTGATGGCCACGCGGGTCCCTCCGGCGGCCGCCCCTCCCCCGGCGCGGGGCGCCGGCGCGGCCCCGGCGGGGGGCCTCGCGCGGCTGTGGTCCCGCACGTCGCTGCGCGTCAAGCTGATCGCCGGGATGCTCGTCCTGGTCACGCTCGGCATGACGGTGATGAGCGCGGCGGGCGCGTCCGTGCTGCGGCAGTACCTCGTCGGACGGGCCGACGACCAGCTGCGCGGTTCGGTCGGGCGGGCGATCGACCAGGTCGTCCCGCAGCTGGAGAGCGGGCAGACGCGGATCACGGTGCGGATCCCGAGCGAGATGTACGGGCAGGTCCGCACCACCGACGGCCGCTCGCTCGGGCAGAACGAGGCGTGGAGCGAGGCCGGCCATCCGCGCCTGCCGGCCGACCTGAACAGGCACGTCGACCAGCCGTTCACCGTGACCGGGACCGGCGGGTCGACGTGGCGGATCCTGGCCGAGCCGATCCCCGGCGGCGCGGTGATCGTGCTCGCGTTCAGCCTGGAGGAGATCGACCGGACCGTGCAGCGGCTGGTGGTGATCGACGCGATCGTCGGGCTGGCCGTGCTGGCCGTGCTGACGGTGGTCGGCGTCGGCGTCGTCCGGGCCAGCCTGCGCCCGCTGTCGGCGGTGGAGGAGACGGCGGGCGCGATCGCGGCGGGCGACCTGTCCCGGCGCGTCCCGGAGGCGGACCCGGGGACGGAGATGGGCCGGCTCGGACGGTCGCTGAACACGATGCTCGGGCAGATCGAGGCGGCGTTCGGGGCGCGCGCGGAGTCGGAGGCGGCGGCGCGGCGGTCGGAGGAGACGGCCCTGCGCTCGGAGGAGACGGCGCGGCTCTCGGAGGAGCGGATGCGGCGGTTCGTCGCGGACGCCAGCCACGAGCTGCGCACCCCGCTGACCGCGATCCGCGGATTCGCCGAGTTCTACCGGCAGGGCGCGGCCCGCTCCCCCGAGGAGCTGGACCGGCTGATCGGCCGGATCGAGGAGACCGCGTCCCGGATGGGCCTGCTCGTGGAGGACCTGCTGCTGCTCGCCCGGCTGGACCGCCAGCGCCCGATCGAGCGGCGCCCGGTGGACCTGCTCGCCGTCGCCGCGGACTCTGTCCAGGAGGCGAGAGTCCTGGCACCCGAGCGCACGATCGACCTCACCGTCGAGGGAGGGCTGGCCTACCAGGTGCTGGGGGACGAACCGCGGCTGCGGCAAGTCCTCGGCAACCTGCTCGCCAACGCGGTCACGCACACGCCGGAGGGCACGCCGGTCGAGGTGCGGCTGTCGCCGGGCACTCTGCGGGGCGAGCCGGCCGCGGTCGTCGCGGTCGCCGACCAGGGGCCCGGGCTGGCTCCCGACCAGGTGGAACGGGTCTTCGAGCGCTTCTACCGCTCCGACGAGGGCCGCTCGCGCGACGACGGCGGCGCGGGTCTCGGCCTCGCCATCGTCGCCGCGCTCGTCGCCGCCCACGAGGGCGTCGTCCGGGCCGACTCCACTCCCGGCGAGGGCGCGACGTTCTCGGTCGTCCTGCCTCTGGCGGACGGCTAGGGGCGACGGCCGGGGGACGCCGCCGCCCCGTTCAGGAAACGTTCAGGATCGTGGGTTCCAATGGACCCACAGGGCGCGCCCCGGTCTCGACGGGGAGCGGGAGGCCGCGCCCTGGCCAGCTTCGCGACGGTCGGCACGGCGGCCGAAGGGACCACCCTTCCGGCCGCCTTTTTCATGACATGTAGGCGTTCAGCACACTTTCAGGTTGGCTCCAGGCGGCCTGCAGACCCGGGACGCACTCTTCATGGTGAGAGAGCGACAGGGGGATCCGATGAACGCCGACCGGCCGCAGCAGCAGCCCTGGGAGCCCAGCAGACCCGGGGAGTCCAGCACACCCGGGTTCGAGCCATACCCGCCGTGGGCGGGCGACGCCCCGCCGCAGCAGCAAGCGGCGGCGCCGTCTCGTCCGGGCGTGTTCGGCATGGGGGTGCTGAGCACGACGCGGCACAAGCTCGCCGCGGCGGGCGCCGCGATGGCGCTGGCCCTGGGGGCGGGCGGCGCCGGCGCGGGAGTGGTGCTCGCGCTGACGCACGAGAGCACCGTCTACGCGAGCCCGACGGCCGTCTCGGGCGTCTCGTCCAAGAGCACGACCGCGCAGGTCGCGGCCGCCGTTCAGCCGAGCGTGGTGTCGATCCAGGCGCGGACGGCGTCGGGCGTCGAGGGCGGCTCGGGCGTGGTCCTGCGTTCCGACGGGGTGATCCTCACCAACGCGCACGTGGTGTCGGGCGCCCAGCAGGTCGCGGTGAAGTTCAGCGACGGCAGGACCGCCTCGGCGCGGGTCCTCGGCGCGAACACGGCGGAGGACGTCGCCGTGGTCAAGGCGCAGGGGGTGTCGGGCCTGAAGCCCGCCACGCTCGGCACCGGCGGCCGCGTCTCGGTGGGCGACGCGGTCCTCGCCGTGGGCAGCCCGCTCGGGCTGGACGGCTCGGTGACGTCCGGCATCGTCAGCGCCCTGGGCCGCGACATCCAGGAGGGCGGCGACCAGCAGCAGCTTCCGCCGGGGCTCCAGGGACGGCTGTCGCAGCAGCAGCAGACCGTGATCAAGAACGCGATCCAGACCGACGCCGCCATCAACCCCGGCAACTCCGGCGGCGCGCTGGTGAACGCCGCGGGCCAGGTGATCGGCGTCAACACCGCCATCGCCACGTCCGGGAGCAGCGAGGGGAACATCGGGGTCGGCTTCGCCATCCCCGTCGACTCCGCCAAGAAGGCCGCCGACGCGATCATCGCCGGCGCATCGGTCTGACCCGGGGCGCCGTCCGGCCAGGGCTCTGGGGGGAGCGGGCGGCGGACGGCGACCCGGGCCGGTAGGTCCTCCCGCCGGGTCTGGGCGGGAGGACCGAGCAAGGGAGAGCGGCCGCGTGACCTGCCTGTGGGTCGCGCGGCCGCTCACATCCGTCTCCGGCCCGCCCGGGCCCGCGGTCAGCCCTGTTCCGGCGCCGCGCTCCGCACCTCGACGGCCGGGCGGCGCTTCAGCTTCGCTAGCATGCGGCGGGTCGTGAGCAGGTAGTAGTCGCGCGGCAGCGTGCGGACGCGCAGCGGGAGCCGCGGGTACACGAGCGCGATCACGCCGACCAGGAGGCGGAAGCGGCGCTCCCGCGCCGCGTTCCAGGTCCATCCGTACTGCTCGCGGATCGGCGCGGGCATCAGCCCCGCGGTGAGCAGCCGGATCGCCGCGAGCCCGGGCGCGTGCAGCGGCCCGCCCGGCAGCCGCGGGTTCAGCACCTGCTCGGCGATGGCCCGCGACGCGTCGGTGATCTCCAGGCCGCGCAGCATCCCCGCGTAGTACTCGCGGAAGCGCGGGTACGTCTCCGGCATCCGCTCCTCCGGGCAGCCGAGGATCGTCGCGTAGACCTTGGTCTGCCGGTAGAACTCCTCCAGCTCCGCGTCGGTGAACGTCCGCCGGAAGACCAGCTGGTAGAACTGCACCGCCACCGCGAACAGCGTGGCCGCGACCCACACCTGCAGCTCCGGGTCGTTCGCCTCGTAGTCCGGGCCCGTGACGGCCGCGTGTCCTTTGGTGACCAGGGCGCTGAAGGTCTCGGCCTCCTCCTTCGTCCCGAACTGCACCGCGTAGAGCCACCCCATCGTGTTCCGCAGCCGGCGCAGCGGGTCGTCCGCCGTGTAGCTGTGGTCGTAGACGCCCTGCGCGACCTTGGGGTGCGCGGTCTGGAGGAGCGACGCGGCCCCGCCCGCGGCGATCAGCACGCCCTCCCGCGTGATGACGCGGATGAGGTCGTCGTCCCGGAAGAGCCCTGGTTCGTCGGCATGGTCATCGGCGAGAACGGTCATGGCGCCCAGTGTAAGTAAGTACTTGCAACGGTCGCCAGTCGGACCCGCGAGCCGGAGGTTGGGGCGCGACGCGGCGGCGGGCACGATATTGGAGCGACCGGGCCGGCCCTTCCCTGCGACAATGGGGGCATGCCCGCCCAGATCCACGTCCGCGGCTCGGTCTCCATCCCGGAGTCCGAGCTCGGCTGGCGCTTCTCCCGCTCCTCGGGGCCGGGCGGGCAGCACGTCAACACCAGCGCCACCGCCGCCGAACTCTCCTTCGACGTCACGAACTCGCCGTCCCTCCCCGAGCCGCTGCGCGCCCGCGCCCTGGAGCGCCTGTCCGGCCGCCTGGTCCGCGGCGTCCTCACGATCCGCGCCGAGGAGTACCGCTCCCAGCAGCGCAACCGCGACGCGGCCCGCACCCGCCTGGCGACCCTCCTGGCCGAGGCGACGGCCCCTCCCCCGAAGAAGCGGATCCCCAAGAAGGTCCCCAGGGGCATCAACGAGCGGCGGCTGGAGAACAAGAAGCGCCGCAGCAACGTGAAGCGCCAGCGCAACGCTCGCTGGGACTGACCCCGGCGGCGTCCCCCAGCACGCGGATCCGGCCCGGCCCGACGGCAGCGCACGGCGCCACCCGAGAACACAGCGCCACCCGAGAACACAGCGCCACCCGAGAACACAGCGCCACCCGAGAACACGGCGCGACCCGAGAACACGGCGCGACCCGAGAACACGGCACGACGCCGCGGTGCTCGGCGGGAGCACCGCGGCGCGCGGGTTCGGTCAGATCCTCTCCCAGAGGGCGGGGACGTTGGGCGGGGTCCAACCGGGCATGGCGGTGTGGGCCTGAAGGCATCGGTAGCTGGCGCCGTCGTAGGTCACCACGTCGCCGGTCTTGTACGCGGTGCCCGCGGCCCACGATCCGGTCGGGTCGCCGGGGCCGGGGTCGCCGGGCCCCGGGTCGCTGACGCGGCTGCCGACGTTGACCCCGGCCCACGCGTTCGCGGTCGCGGCGTACTCGGCGCTGGACTGCCCGTACAGCTTGGACGCGGCCGCGAGCGTCGAGCGGCGGGCGTCGGCGTAGTTCGTGGTCGGGCGCATCTCCTCGGTGAGCGCCTTGTACCAGATCGCCGCGGCCTTCTCCCGGCCGATGCCGGTGACCGGCTTGCCGTCGGAGGTCGGCGAGTTGTAGGCGGTGCCGTTGATCACCTTGGAGCCGCTGCCCTCGGACAGCAGGTAGAAGAAGTGGTTGGCGATCCCCGAGGAGTAGTGGACGTCCACGTTCCCGGCGTTCGGCGACCAGCTGTCCAGCGAGGAGCCGTCCTTGCTGGGACGGTCCATGTACCGCAGCGGCGCGCCGTCGCCGCGCAGGTTGATCTTCTCGCCGATGAGATAGTCGCCGACGTCGCTGGAGTTGTTCGCCCAGAACTCCATGGCGCTGGCCATGATGTCCGACGTCGCCTCGTTCAGGCCGCCGGACTCGCCCTGGTAGACCAGGCCGGCCGTGTTGGAGGTGACGCCGTGCGTCATCTCGTGGCCCGCGACGTCCAGCTCGGTCAGGGGCTTGCTGTTGCCCTGGCCGTCGCCGTACGTCATGCAGAAGCAGCTGTCGTCCCAGAAGGCGTTGACGTAGCCGGTGCCGTAGTGGACGCGGGAGTAGGCGCCGACGCCGTCGCCGCGGATCCCCGACCGTCCGAAGACGGTCTTGTAGAAGTCCCAGGTCTCCCCGGCGCCGTAGGCGGCGTCGACCGCGGCGGTCTGGCTGTTGCCGGCCGTGCCGTCGCCCCAGGTGTCGTCGGCGTCGGAGAAGAGCGTGCCGCGTCCCGTGGTGGCCCGGTTGAGGTTGGTGGTGTCGTGGTTGCCGCGCCCGGTGTCGCGCAGGACGTAACTGCCGCCGGACGAGCTGGTGCCGAGCTGGACCGTGCCGGAGTACTGGCTCCTGCCGGTGCCGGTCTGCACGCCCTGCCACTCGATGATCCTCTTGCCGGAGACGGCGTCGGTGAGGACGTGCAGCCGGTTGGGCGTGCCGTCCTTCCGCGTCCCGCCGACCACGGTCTCCCAGGCGAGGACGGGCTCGCCGCCCTCGCCGACCCACACGACCTTGCGCGGGGCGACGCTGCCCTCGGCCTTCGGCGTGTTCGGCCTGGTCGACACCAGGGTCTTCGGTGCGGTCTCCACCTGGAGCGGCTTGGTGAGCGCCTGGGAGACCCGCTCGATCGAACCGGCCTTGGAGCGGTGCACGATGAGGTCGCCGCCGAGGACGGGCAGGCCCTCGTAGGTGCTCTCGTAGTGCGTGTGGGTGGTGCCGTCCTGGTCCTTGACGACGGTCTTCACCTTCAGGCCGACCTTCGCGCCGAGCTTCAGCGCGGACCGGGTCTCGTCCTGCCGCGCCTCGGCCCGGCCGACGAGCGTCCGGTACTCCTGCGCGCTCACCTTCGCCGGCAGCTGGCCGGGGTCGCCCTTCGGCGCCCGCGCGGGTGCGGCGGACGCCGGGCCCATCGGCATGCTCAGCAGCGCCATGGCGGCGACGGTGACGAGGGAGGTGCTCAGGGCGACGCGCCTGTGGGCGCGTCCGGGGGTCGTGGATCTCACGGGGGTACTCCTTGTCTGCCGGCCGTCGCGGGGACGCCCGAGGGGGAGCGCTCCTGCGGCCCGGTGGGGCCGCGGAACTCCGGAGTGGGGGGTTTGCCTCGGGAACGATGACACGCCATTTCCGGCATGTCATCGCAAAGTTCCCCCTGCACCTGAGGTGTAGGGAGGCCCGCCGCACGGCAAGGGAAACCCCTACACGGCCAGGGGGCGGACGAGGGTTCCCTAGTGCGGCGGCGACGCCCCGGGGCCGGCCGGCCCGCCGCCCAGCAGCGCCCCGAGCTGCGCCCGGGAGCGGATGCCGAGCTTGCGGTAGACGCGCGTGAGGGACGCCTCGACGGTCTTCACGCTCAGATACAGCCGGTTGGCCACCTGCTGGTTGGTGGCGCCCTGACCGACGAGGACGGCGATCCGCCGCTCCCCCTCGGTCAGCGACGCCCGGGCGGCGGGACCGGGCCCGGCGGGGCCGTCCCGCAGGCCGGTCTCCAGGCGGGACAGCCGGTGCCGCGCCCGCTCGATCCAGGGCCGCGCCTCGCACCGCGTGAAGATCTCCAGGGCGTCCTCGGCCGCCCGCCGCGCGGCCGCGCCGCGCCGCCGGCGCCGCTCGACGCGCGCCTGGTCGAGCAGGCAGTGCCCGGCCTCCAGCGGCTGGCCGAGCCGCGCGAACAGCGCCGCGGCCTCGCTGAGCAGCGCGACCGCCGCGTCGTGCTCGCCGCGCGCGGCCAGCAGCGCCGCCTCCGCCCGGTCCAGCCGTCCGGTGACGCTCGCGCCGCGGTACCCGACGGCGGCGCGGGTCGTGCGGATCAGCTCCGCGGCCCGCCCGGTGTCGCCCAGGGCCGCGAGCCCCTCGGCGAGGTCGCACTGCCAGGGCAGCACCGTCGGCGACGGCAGCCTGCGGTCCTGGCCGAGCGCCTCGATGCGCCGCAGCGTGCCGACGCCCGTCCGGACGTCCCCGCTCCGCGTCTGGGCGACGCCGAGCACGTGCAGCAGGCGGCTCTGGAAGATGACGTCGTTCTCCTGCTCGGACGCCCGCACCCCGCGCTCGGCGAGGGCGACCGCCCGGTCGATGTCCCCGCCCGCCAGCTCCGCCAGCGCGCCGTGGTACCAGGCCGGGCCGGGGCTGAGGGCCGCCTGCTCGGTGACGCGCATGGCGCGGTCGGCGAAGTCCAGCGCCTCCCGGCAGCGGCCCGTCCGCGCCGACACCTCCGACAGGTTGCGCAGGACGTGCACGACCTCCTCGCCGGAGCCGCGCTCCACCAGCGCCAGCAGCCGCAGCAGCTCGGCGCGCGCCTCGGTGAGCCGGTCCTCGAAGATGGCGCAGTAGGCCGCGAGGTACCGGGGCGTCATGTGGAGCCGTCCGTCCAGCGGGGGCTCCGGGAGCCGCCGCGCCCGTTCGAGGTCGCCCGCGTAGTCGCCGCGCCCCTCGATCAGCGCGATGTTCGCCCGGACGGCGAGCGCCCGCGCCTCCAGGTCGGTGTCGCCGGTGTCGCGCGCGTGCACCAGCGCGGCGTTGACCTCCTGCTCGGCGCGTCCGGGCGCGCCGGTCACGAGCGTGCCGAGCGCCGTCCGCAGCCGCACCTGCCCGAGCAGCGCCGGGTCGCCCTCGGCGTCCACCAGCGCGGCGGCGAACAGCTCGCCCATCTCGGTGAGCCCCTGGCCGGACAGGTCCAGCAGCGCGAGCCGGACCCGGACCCGCTGCGCGCGGGTGGCGTCGGCGGCCAGGACGGCGTCGGCGGCGCGGTGCGCGAGGTCGGGCAGGCCGCCGCTGGCGCCGGTCTCGGCCGCCGCGACCAGCCACTCCAGCCGCTCGGCGGCGGGCTCGGCCGGCGAGCGGTCCGCGGCCAGCAGGTACAGCTCGGCGGCCATCCGGTGCGACCCCTGCCGGACGGCCTGCTCGGCGGCGGTGACCAGCGAGTGCGCGAGCTCGGCGTTCGGGCCCGGGTCGGCGAGGGCGCGGTGCCGGGCCCGTCCCGCCGCGTCCGGCACCACCTCGGCGAGGGCCCGGTGCACCCGCGCCAGGTGCGGGGCGTCGGCGGACTCGGCGAGGACGGTGCCGACCGCGGGCGGGGTGAACCGGATCCCGCCGCCCTCGGTGATCAGCAGCCCCAGCCCGGCGGCGTGCCCGATGTCGCGCGCCGCCTCGGCGCGCCCGGCCCGGCGCAGCAGGTCCGCCGTCGGCCGGATCGCGAGCGCCGCCATCAGCAGCGTCTCGCGGGCACGCTCGGGCAGCCGCGCCAGCCGTTCGGCGATCACGGCCCGCACCCGCTGCGGCAGCGGGGCGGGGCGCCAGTGCCGCGGGACGCGCCCGGTGAACGCGCCGCCGAGCGCGAGCGCCAGGTACGGGTTGCCGCCGGAGTCGGCGTGCAGGGTGTTCACCACCCGCACCGGGAGCCCGTAGCTGTCGAGCATCTCGGCCAGCTCGTCCGGCTCCAGCGGCGGGACGGGCAGGTGCGCGGCGTCGGGCGCGGGCGTCCAGGTGTCGCCGCCGCCGTCGCCCGCGGCGAGTCCCTCCGGCCAGCGCCCGGCGACGATGGCGCGCACGCCGCGCGGGCCGAGCCGGCCGACCGTGTAGCGGACGGCGTGCACGGACTCGGCGTCCAGCCACTGGGCGTCGTCGACGAGCAGCAGCACCGGCCGCTCCTCGGCGCACCGGGCGAGCAGCCCCCGGAACGCCAGCCGGCACGCGGCATGGTCGGACGCCGCCGCCGGATGCGGCTCGGGCAGCCCGGACAGCCGCTCGCGCGGCAGCTCGGCGGTGAGCGCGCCCGGCAGCTGGTCGAGCAGCTCGGCGAGCCCCGAGCACGGCACCCACCGCTCGGTCTCGGTGCCCGCGACCCGCAGCACGAGCTCCCCGCGTTCCGCGGCCGCGGCTCCGGCGGCTTCGAGCAGCGCCGTCTTCCCGATACCGCTCGGACCGGTCAGCACCACGCTGCCGTTCCGCCCGATCCGGGACTCCACGGACGCGAGCAGCGCGGACCGCCCTGCCAGCCTGGGCGGTGCTCCGGCGCGGACCACCGATGACGCGGCGAGGACGTCCATGACTCGCTCCCCTCAGGAGGACTAGGACGCCGCCACCGACGATAGCCAGCGGACGAACCCGTCACAACGCCCGCGTTCCGCTCAGGGGCGGAACAGGGCCTGGCTCGTCCCCATCATGATCCGGTCGTGCGGGCGCAGGGTCCGCATGACGGCCTCCAGGACGGACCGCTCCATCGAGACGCACCCGGCCGTCCGACCCGCGCCGACGTGCATGAAGATCGCCGAGCCGTTCCCCTGGACGACCGGCGAGTCCGGAGGCCGGTTGTAGTTGATCACCACGGCCTGCCGGTAGGGCCCGTCCCGCATGATCTTCGAGAGGTTCTCGTCGGCGGGCAGGCACGTGCCCCGGTAGTACCGGTTGTACCGCCGGTCGCCGATCGTCGAGCCCCAGCAGTCGCCGCCCTCCCGCAGCGTGCGGTAGGGGAGGCGGGTGCCTGGGTCCCCTTCGCCGAACGCCTGGGTCAGACTGTAGGAGCCGGTCGGCGACCTGCCGTCGCCCTCCCGCTTGGCGCCCGGCTCGGCGTATCCGTTCCGTCCCACATGCCCCGGTGCGGTCAGGAGCGTCTTCCACGAGCGCCCCGCCCTGACGCATTCGGTGACGGCCACTTCGGTCGTGCCGTATTGGGCCGCCACGGCGAACACCACATGCCGCGCCGCACCCGGCTCGTAGCGCGTCTTCCCCTGGCCGAGCGCCCGGCAGGGATCCTCCGCCCTCTCCCGGGCGAGCGCCTGCGGAGCATGAACCCCCGCCGCGACCAGCACCGCGGCAGAGGACAGCGCGGCGGCAGAGGAGAGAACCGTGACCCGCATGGCACCCCAACGCATGACGCGGCTCCCTGCTCCCGAGAAACGGATGATCATGCCTCGGTCTCTACCCCGCCCGGGTACCCCTCACCCGCCCGCGCGGCGGAGCGGGCCCGGTGATGATCGGGAGCATGACGACGCCGCGACGCTTGGAGAACCGCAGAACGCCCGGAACTGTGAAGTTGCGGGCGTTCTGCGTGCCATCACGACGCCAAAAAGGGCCACTCAGGCCAGGGGGCTTACTCGCCCTTCCAGTTCGGCTTGCGCTTCTCGGCGAAGGCCGCCGGGCCCTCCTGGGCGTCCTTGGACATGAAGACCGGCAGGGTGATGTCCTGCTGCTTCTTCCACGCCTCGTCGGACGTCCAGTCCGCGGACTCGACGATGACCTTCTTGGTCGCCGCGAGCGCCAGCGGGGCGTTCTCGGCGACCTTCAGGGCCAGCTCCTTGGCCGCGGCGAGCGCGCCGCCCGGCTCGGCGAGCCGGTTGACGAACCCGAGCTCGGCCATCCGCTCCGCCGGGTACTTGTCGCCGGTGAGGGCGATCTCCATGGCGATGTGGAACGGGATGCGCTGCGGCAGCCGCAGCAGCCCGCCGCCCGCGGCGACCAGCCCGCGCTTCGGCTCGGGCAGCCCGAACTGGGCGTCCCGCGCCGCGACGATCATGTCGCAGGACAGCGCCACCTCGCAGCCGCCGGCCAGGGCGTAGCCCTCGATGGCGGCGATCAGCGGCTTGGCCGACGGGCGCTCGGTGATGCCGGCGAAGCCGCGTCCCTCGACGGTCGGGTTGTCGCCCGTCAGGAAGCCCTTGAGGTCCATCCCGGCGCAGAACGTCCCGCCCGCGCCGGTGAGGATGCCGATGGACAGGTCCTTGCGGGAGTCGAGCTCGTCGAGGGCCGCCGCGATCCCCTTCGCCACCTCGCCGTTGACCGCGTTGCGGGCCTCCGGGCGGTTGATGGTGACGATGAGGACGGCGCCGTCTTCTTCGGTAAGGACAGCGTCGGTCATTCAGTGCCTCACTTCGGCTGGAAGCGGATACCGCCGTCGAAGCGGATCGTCTCGCCGTTCATGTAGTCGTTCTCGATCAGGGACTTGACCAGGTGGGCGAACTCCGACGCCTTGCCCATCCGCTTCGGGAACGGGACGGGGGCGGCGAGCTTGGCCTTGAACGCCTCCGCCGCCTCGCCTTCGCCGTAGATCGGGGTGTCGATGATGCCGGGGCAGATCGTGTTGACGCGGACGCCGATCGCGGCGAGGTCGCGGGCGGCGGGGAGCGTCATGCCGATGATGCCGCCCTTGGACGCGGAGTACGCGAGCTGCCCGGTCTGCCCCTCGATGCCGGCGATGGAGGCGGTGTTGATCACCACGCCGCGCAGGCCGTCCTCGTCGGCGGGGTCGGTCTTGGAGATCGCCGCGGCGCCGATCCGCATCAGGTTGAAGGTGCCGATCAGGTTGATCCGGATGACGGTCTCGTAGGAGGCCAGGTCGTGCGGGGTGCCGTCGCGGTTCACGGTCCGCGACGCCCAGCCGATGCCGGCGCTGTTGACGATGACGCGCAGCGGGGCGCCCGAGTCGACGGCGGCCTGCACCGCGGCCTGCACCTGCTCCTCGTTCGACACGTCCGTCTTGACGAAGACGCCGCCGATCTCGTCGGCGAGGGCCTTGCCCTTGTCCTCGTTCAGG
Organism: Actinomadura sp. NPDC000929; assembly: GCF_040492065.1. Taxonomy (NCBI): domain Bacteria; kingdom Bacillati; phylum Actinomycetota; class Actinomycetes; order Streptosporangiales; family Thermomonosporaceae; genus Actinomadura; species Actinomadura sp. NPDC000929. Next base: position 67,929 of record NZ_JBEUPA010000012.1, read on the forward strand.
TCGGCGATGACCACCTTGGCGCCTTCGGCGGCCAGCGCGCGGACGGTGGCCTCACCGAGGCCGCTCGCGCCACCGGATACGACGGCGGAAACTCCGTTCAGGTCCATAAGCGACACCTTACGTGAGGGACCGAATGTGGTTCGGGGTGATGCTATCCAGACGTCGTCGCGCGCTCTGCTCACACCCCCGCGGATCACGGAGGCGCGACCTCGCCCGGGAAGGCGAAGTTACTCTGGAGTCACAATAGAGAACGTTTGCCGCCCCCTGGCAAGGGCACCCGGACCCCATGAGCGAGCGTCCTGCACAGAGCCAGTCCTACCCCGGGCGCACCGAGGACATGACGCCCGAACCACGCGACGAGATGCGCGGCTACACCGGCAGCGGCCTGCTGGAGGGACGGCGCGCACTGATCACCGGCGGCGACTCCGGCATCGGCCGGGCGACGGCCGTCGCGTTCGCCAAGGAGGGCGCGGACGTCGCGATCACCTACCTGGAGGAGGACGAGGACGCCCGGCACACCGCGGGCCTCGTCGAGGCCGCCGGCCGCCGGTGCGTGACGTTCGGCGGCGACCTGGCCGAGGAGCGGCACTGCCGCGAGGTGGTCCGGCACACCGTCCGCGACCTCGGCGGGCTCGACCTGCTCGTCCTGCACCACGGCACCCAGACGCCGGTGAAGGACGTGCGCGAGATCGACGACGCCCAGCTCCGGCGGACGTTCGAGGTGAACGTGTTCTCGCTGTTCTGGACCGTCCAGGAGGCCCTCGACCACCTGGGCCCCGGATCGTCGGTGATCATCACCGGGTCCATCAACGGGCTGCGCGGCAACAAGACGCTCATCGACTACTCGGCCAGCAAGGCGGCGGCGATGGCGCTGACCACGTGCCTCGCCCAGAACCTCATGGACCGCGAGATCCGGGTCAACTGCGTCGCGCCCGGCCCGGTCTGGACGCCGCTCATCCCCGCCACCTTCGACGCGGAGAAGGTCGAGGACTTCGGGAAGCAGGCCCCGATGGGACGCGCCGCCGACCCCGACGAGATCGCGCCGTCCTACGTCTTCTTCGCCTCCGACCGCCAGTCGTCCTACTACACCGGGCAGACCCTGGTCCCCGCCGGCGGTGAGATCCACCCGGGCTGATGGAGTGCCGATGACGGAGCTGCGACGCAGCGACCTGAGCGAGCCCGGCTACGGACGCCGGAAGTGCGGGAAGGGATTCGTGTACCTCGGCCTCGACGGCCGGACCCTGGCCGACGCCGCCGAGAAGGCACGGATCAAGGCCCTCGTCATCCCTCCCGCGTGGAAGGACGTCTGGATCTGCCCCGACTCCGACGGCCACATCCAGGCCGTCGGGACGGACGTCGCCGGGCGCCGCCAGTACCTCTACCACGACGCCTGGCGCGAGCAGCGCGACCGGGAGAAGCACGACCACGTCCTGGAACTGGCCGAGCGGCTGCCCAAGGTCCGCCACACGCTCACCGAGCACCTGGCCGGACGCGGCTACACGCGCGAGCGGGTGCTCGCGGCGGCCGTCCGCCTCATCGACCTCGGGTTCTTCCGGATCGGCGGGGAGGCGTACGCGGCCGAGAACGGCACCTTCGGGCTCGCGACCGTCCTGCGCGAGCACGTCACCTGCGGGCGCGACCGGGTGACGTTCGACTACCCCGCCAAGGGCTCGAAGGACCGGTACCAGGCGGTCGCGGAGGAGAACGTGCGCAAGGTGGTGAGCGGCCTCAAGCGGCGCGGCGACGACTCGCCCGAGCTGCTCGCCTACCGGACGCCCGGCGGCTGGCACGACGTCACCACGTCCGACATCAACGAGTTCATCCGCGAGGTCACCCAGGGCGACTTCACCGCCAAGGACTTCCGGACGTGGCACGCCACCGTCCTCGCGGCCGTCGGGCTCGCGGTGTCGGTGCGCGCCGGTGACAGCGAGGCCTCGCGCAACCGCGCCGTCGTCCGCGTCGTCAAGGAGGTCGCCTCCTACCTCGGCAACACCCCGGCCGTGGCGCGGGCGTCCTACATCGACCCGCGCGTCATCGACCTGTACGAGGAGGGCGCGACGATCGCGCCCGCCCTCGGACGGCTCGGCGTGGACGTCGCCGAGGGCGAGCTGGCGACGCAGGGGCCGGCGGAGCAGGCCGTCCTCGACCTGCTCCGCGGGGCCTCCTGAGGCCCTCCGGAGGCCTCCTGATGTCCGCCGAAGGCCTCCTGATGTCCGCCGGAGGCGGAGACGCCCGTCCTCACTCCGCGCGGCGGTAGGCGGCGGGCGGGGTGGGCGTCGTGCCGAGGCAGGTGGCGACGGGGTCCTCGATCGAGCACCAGCCGGGCTTGCGCACCGGCACGTAACCGGCGGGAACGCCCCGGTTCGCGATGATCGACCGGTAGGTCGGGACGGCGTCGGTCGGACGGCGCGCCAGGGACGGATCGGTCAGCGCGTCCACCGTGTAGAGGCCGAACCGCGGCCGGTAACTGCCCCACTCGTAGTTGTCGGTGAGGCTCCAGTAGTTGTAGCCCATCATCTTCACGCCGTCGGCCATCGCACGCTGGATCCAGTAGACGTGGTCGCGCAGATGGTCCGAGCGTGTGTAGCCGTCCTGGCGCGGCTTGCCGTCGTCCGTGGACATGCCGTTCTCGACGATGTAGATGGGCAGGTTCGGCAGCCGGCGCTGGTAGTTCCTGAGGACGTAGTACAGCCCCTCGGGCTCGGGGTCGATCTTCCAGAACTCGCCCATGAGCGCGTAGGCCGCGGTCCCATTCTGCAGGTTGGCGCCGTAGTAGTAGTCGATGCCGATGAAGTCGAGCTTGTCGGTGACCTCGTTGAACAGGGCCGCGTCGAAGATGCCGTTGACAGGCGACCCGTAGGCGACGTTGCTGGACACCGGGGCGCCCGGGTCCACCGCGTGGATCATGTCGTAGGCGGCGCGGTGCGTCCTGACCAGGGCGTCGCGCATCCTCATCATCTGGCCGAGGTCCATCGGACGGGCCGTCAACTCCTTGTAGACGTAGGCGCTGGCCTCGTTGAAGGTGATCCAGACGACGCCCTGGCGCTTGTACCTGTCCACGACGAAGCGGGCGTTGCGCAGCCAGTCGTCCCCCGTCCGAGGGTTGTCCCAGGCGCCCTGGTCTGCGACCCAGCCCGGGTAGACCCAGTGGTCGAGCGTCAGCATCGGGCGCATCCCGGCCGCCCTGATCCGGCGGACGAGGTCGTCGTAGTAGGCGATCGCCTTGGGGTCGCGGAAACCGCGGCGCGGCTCGACGCGGGACCACTCGACGGACGTCCGGAACACGTTCGCGCCGAGCCCGCGGGCGAGTTTCAGGTCGCTCGGGTAGCGGTGCCGGAAGTCGACGGAATTCCCGTAGGGGTCGGTGACGCCGCCGGCCTTGCGGTCGGCGTACCTCGTCCAGTTGCTGTCGGGGAAGGAGCCTTCGCTCTGGAAGCCGGACGTGGCGACGCCCCAGAGGAATCCCGGCGGGAACTTGGCGGTGGCGGGCCTGCCGGCGGCGGGCTCGGCGGCCGGGGCGGCCGCGGCGGGGGACGCGGCGGTCAGCGCGAGAGCTGCCGCCAGGCCGAGGGCCGGCAGGAGGTGGACGGGGCGTGCTCTGCGGGGTCTGCCGAACACGGGACTCCCTCCGGAGGCGGACATGAATCTCCTTCGCACTACAGGGGTCGCGCGTGCCCCCGTCAATGGCCGGACACGGCCGGATCCGGCAACCGCCGGGCCCGCCCCCGGCTGTGCCGCGCATCACAGACCGATAAATTGATCATGCTTTTCCGGCGCTTGTGACTCACTTCACAATCAGTGAAAGGGGTTGCCGATCAGTGCTGGCAGAACGCTGGACCGGTGTCTCAAACGGACCGCCGCCACCGTGGAGAAATGGCGGGTGATTTGCCAGCCCGGCCGCGCGCTGGCTACCTTCCTGCCCGGTTCATGCGGCGCCCGAGCCGCCCGGACAACAGAACACGCACCCCGACGCGCGGCGGCGGCGCGGACGGTCTCCCACGGGAGGCCGGCGCGGACCCCCAGGTCGTCCCCTCCAGGGACCCCGCCCGGAAGCCGTCGTCGGACGCCGAATCCGTGCAGACGAGAGGCACGGAACCGGAAGCGGCCGCCATTTCTCTGCGTCCCCCCTCAATGACGCTGCGAAATCGGCCGCTGCATCCCGAACCCTCCAATTAATCCGGAGGGTGACGGCTGCCCGGTAGGCATCAACCGCGAGGTCTGGAGACATTCTGCATACCCCTCGAAACCCCCTCAAGGCCGGATTCACCGTGGGCGGGCTCGTGCTCACCACGACCACCGCGCTCGGCGCGTCCGTCCTGGCGGCAGGGCCCGTGCACGCCGCGGCCCCGCAGCGGGCGCCCCTCGCCGCGGCCCCGGCCGCGACGGTCACCACCACGGCCCTCACCGCCAAGCAGGCCCGGATCGCCAAGCAGAGGAAGCGCGCCGACTACGCCGTGAGGTACGCGGCCAAGCAGATCGGCGACCCCTACCGCTACGGCGCCACGGGCCCCGGCTCCTGGGACTGCTCCGGGCTCGCCGGAGGATCCTGGCGCAAGGCCGGGGTGAAGCTCCCCCGGACCACCCAGCAGATCTACAAGGCGGTCCACAAGAAGGTCTCCTGGAAGGGCGCCGTCAAGGGCGACCTGCTGTTCTTCTACGGCGGCCGGAGCCACATGGGCATCTACGTCGGCCACGGCTACATGATCCACGCGCCGAGCTCCGGCAAGCGGGTCAAGAAGATCAAGCTGAACGGCTACTACAAGCGCAACTTCCACGGCGCCGTCCGGCCCGGGATCTGACCCGGACCGCACGCCAGGCCCCGCGCCGCCCGCCCGGCGCGGGGCCTTCGCGTCACTAGGCCGGCAGGGTCCGCCGCAAAAACTCCTCGGTGAGCCGCCAAGCGCGCGCGGCGGGCTCCGGCTGGTAGAACATCGGCGCCTTGCGGTTGTGGAACGCGTGCCCGCCGTCCTCCTGGACGTGGATCTCCATGTGGTCCCTCTGCTCGACCGCACGTTCCACCTTGGCGACGTCCTCCCGGGGGATGTACGCGTCGGCACCGCCGAAGTGGAACTGCGCAGGCGCCTGGACGGCGTCGAGCTTGTCAAGCATTCCCGGCACACCGGACCCGTAGTACGAGACGAGCGAATCGACCTGCGCGTTCGCAGCCACCAGGTACGCCAGCGTCCCGCCGAAGCAGAACCCCAGGACGCCCACCCGACCCACCTCTGGCAGCCCCTTGAGGACCCCCAGCGCCGCCACAGCGTCCTCTACGCCCCTCTCCCAGTCGAACTGGGAGACCATCGACATCCCCTTGGGCAGGGCCGCCTCGTTGTGCGCGGTCGTCCAGTTCGGCTCGATCCGCCAGAACATGTCGGGCGCCGCCACGACGAACCCCAGCGCGACCAGGTCCTCGGCGACCGCCTCCATGTAGTCGCCGACACCGAAGATCTCCTGGAGCAGCAGGATCCCGGGACCGCGCGTCCCCCACACCCGCAGGTCGAACTCGCCGTCCGCGACGACGACCTTCTCTGTACACGTCATGTCAGCCGATGATGGCGTAGACCGCGCTGGCATGCGCGACCGTCCGCCCGTCCGCGGTCATGTCGATCTCCGCGAACGCCAGCGTCCGGCCCAGCTTGGACAGCTCCGCGCGCACCAGCACGTCCCGTCCCGTCACGGGCCGCTGGAACGTCGTGCTGAGCTGCACCGTCGTCATCGGCACGAAGGCCCCCCTGGCCCCCGACACCGCCAGCACCACCGCCGTGTCGGCCGCCGCCATCAGCGCCTGCCCCGACAGCGCGCCGCCCTCCCTGGCGAGACGGTCGGACCAGGGCAGCCGCAGCACCGCCGTCCCGTCCCCGACCTCCTCGGGCACCAGGCCCAGGTCGAGCACCCACGGCGCGAAGTTGTCACGGAGGATCTCTTCAGGCTTCACCCCGTCATGATGCACGCTGAGGGCATGCACGAGGAGATCTTCCTGCCCGCCACCTATGCCGCCGGCGTCCCCTACGCGACGTTCGCCCGGCTCCGCGCCGCGTCGCCGGTCGCCCGGGTCGGCGAACCGGCCGTCGGCCCCTGGCCCGCGGGCCCCGGCTTCTGGGCGGTCTTCCGGCACGCCGACGTCAAGCACGTCCTGCGCTCCCCGGACCTGTTCTCCTCCCACCTCGGCGCCACCCAGATCCGCGACCCCGACACGCCCGAGGACCTCGCCTTCGTCCGCGCGATGATGCTGAACCAGGACCCGCCGGACCACTCCCGCCTGCGCCGCATCGTCGCCGCCGCGTTCACCCCCCGCGCCGTCCGCGCTTTGGAGAACACCATCAACGAGCGGGCACGCGCCCTCGTGGCCTCCGCCCTCGGCGAGGACACCGACTTCGTCGAGCTCGCCGCGGACCTCCCCGTCTGGACGCTGGCCCACATCATGGGCGTCCCCGACTCCGACCGCCGCCTCCTCTACGACTGGGCGTCCCGCGTCATCGGCTACCAGGACCCCGACTACGCCGGCCTCTCCACCGCCGACGCCGCCGCGATGACCCCCATGGCCCGCGAGGCGATGAGGCACCGCCCGTCCGAGACCGTCCGCCCCGACGGCCGCCCCATCAACCCGCGCTCCTCCACGGCCCTCGCCGACATGTTCGCCTACGCGCACGCCCTCGCCGCCGAGAAGCGCTCCCACCCGTCCGGCGACATCATGTCCCGCATGCTCGAAGGCGGTCTCACCCCCTCCGAGTTCGAGAACATGTTCTTCCTCTTCGCCGTCGCCGGGAACGAGACCCTCCGCAACGGCATCCCGGGCGGCCTGCTCACCCTCCTCGACCACCCCGCCGAACTCGCCCGCCTCCGCGCCGACCCGTCCCTGCTGCCGTCCGCGGTCGAGGAGATGCTCCGCTACTGGCCACCGGTCATGGACTTCCGCCGCACCGCCACGACCCCGCTCGACCTCGGCGGCCAGAAGATCGAGCCCGGCGACAAGGTCGTCGTCTACCACGCCTCCGCCAACCGCGACGAGACCGTCTTCCCCTCCCCCGACCGCTTCGACATCACCCGCACCCCCAACGACCACGTCAGCTTCGGCTTCGGCCCCCACTTCTGCCTGGGCGCCCACCTGGCCCGCACCCAGATGCGCGCCGTCTTCCGCGAACTCCTCCCCCACGACGTCACCCTCACCGGCACGCCCGTCCGCCTGGCCTCCAACTTCCAGAACGGCCTCAAGCACCTCCCCGTCCACCTGACCCCCGCCCCCTAACCCCGTCGCGAACCCCCCGTCGATCTCGGTACGCTTGCCAGGACGGGTCGCTAGCTCAATTGGCAGAGCTCCGGACTTTTAATCCGTAGGTTGTGGGTTCGAGTCCCACGCGACCCACCCAGTCCGACCAGGGCAAACGCGAAAATGTCCCGGTTTGCCAACTGCCCGATTCCCCCCACTCCGTCCCCCTGACGGCTTGAGGACGGCTCGGCGGCTCGATCCGGGCCATGCGTCCACCTTGGTCAAGCCTCGAACCCGGGCGCTCTTCGCCCGCCCAAGCCGGTCATACCACCCACTGAACCGACCGCAGCACCACCAGAGCAGTCAGCAGCACCCTCCCGCAGAGTGAATCCGGAGGCTCGCATCCCGCTGGCGGCATCATCGATGCGCTTCCCATCTGGTGGCCGTGGGGGGCGGCGCAGTCAAGAGCAAAAGGCGGACGAAGGCCTGCCTCTGCCCCTCAATACTCATACGCGCGTGGCCCTTGCACGTACTTCTCGACGACAACCTGCGCGAGTTCGCGGCCCGCTACCTTCTAGCTGGCGGTATCGCCGAGGACACCGACGAGTTGGAGGCGGCGATCACGGCGTTCGCGGCGCTCTGGCTCTCGATACGCGGTATGGACCTGCTGTCCCACGGCAACGGGGCGATCCGTCGTTGGGGGTCGGTGATCCGCGCGCAGACGCTCGTGCGCGCCCTCAGCAACCGCCACGGCGTCGCCTATTGCGAGACGAGTCTCCTCCAGTCCTAAGCGCAGGCGCTGCGCCATCTCCATGCGGTCGGCGGGCCGTTGCGTCCCGAGCTGGAGTAACCAACGCGCAGCTCATGCTGGTGTCCCTCATGAGCCCGCCGCCAGGGTGCGCAGTCTGGTGTTGCCGGCGGTCGGCGGCGGGGCGGTCCCGGCGACCACGCTGCTGTCGGCGGTGGCCGCGTCCGGTGGCGTCTGTCGCGCAGGTCCGGATGGGGGCGATCGTTTCGGCGCTGGTCTGGCAGGCCCTGCAATGGGCCGGTGCGTTCCTGCTCCCCCACATGCTCAAGGGCGCGACCGCCACCTACGGCATGTTCGGTCTCGTGCTCGGGCTGCTGACGTGGATCTACCTGGGCGCGGTCACCTTCGTGGCGGCGCGGAGATCAACGTGATGCGCGAGCGGCGGCTGTGGCCCCGCAGCCTGCTGACGCCCTTCACCGGCAATGTCGAGCTGACCGCCGGAGACCGGCGCCTACGCCTCCTGTGCCGAGACCGAACGCCACAAGGGGTTCGAGAACGTCGACGTCGACTTCGACCCGCCCGCGGACGACGCGGTGATGTCGGGGCCGCTTCCGTGCAGGTGGTCAGCGAAGCGGCCGTTCGCGCCTGGTCGAGCGCACGCCGAGGAACGCCAGATCGGCGACGAGAACGATGACGCCGATGATCAGCAGGTAGAACAGGCCGTGGACGAGGATGCCGAGGATGCCCAGCACCAGCGCGGCGATCACCACCACGAGGACGAAGACCATCATGTGCCTTCACTCCTTCGGTCGGGTCCGAGTGTTCAGCGGCGGGCGAGCTGGCGCTCGCCGCCTGCGCCGGGTTCGTAGTGCAGGCCGTAGTGCCGGAAGACCGCTTCCTCGTCCTGGGCGGGCAGAACGTCGTCCATGCCGATCGCGGGACTGTGCTTGACCTGCGACCTGTCGTGGGGGATCCGCACGTAGCCGGGGCCGGCGGTCGCACCTTCCAGGGGGACGAAGGCCAGGCGGTGCCGGGTGGGCAGACCGATCCGCACGGTGGCCATGGCGGGTTCGTCGGTGCTGGTGTCGACGTAGACCGACTCCAGTGTGCCGATCTTGTGGCCGCCGGAGTCGAGGACGGCGCGGGTGCGCCATTCCCTGATGTCGGCCATCTGGATCATTGGGACTCCTTCATTTCCGGTTGAATCAGTTTCCCCAGTCTTCGTCGTCCACTTCGTCCCAGGTCGGCTGATCCGTGGGCGGTGTGCCCGGACGGTGGGGGGATCTGCCGGAAGCCACCGTGACCTTCGGCGCCGACCGCGTCCTGGTCTGCGCCCGGCTCGAGCCGGCGCGGGGCGGCGGTGCCGGGGACGGTGCGGCGGCCGGTTCGTCCAGGCGGGGTTTGAGTTGCCGGTAGCGCTCCTCTGTCTCCTCGACGCCGAGGCCGAGGACGGCGGCGATCTGTTCGAAGCTCAGGCCCGCGGCTTGGGCGGTGCTGAGCAGGCGCGCCTCGGTCTGGTCCAGATCGTTCGTGGTCGGCCCAGTCCGGCGCGCCGGGAGGGGGGCTGCATTTCGAGGTTCGGATCGGGGAGACCCGGTCTCGGACGGTCATGGGGCTCACTTCCTGTTCAGCAACCCGGCCAAAGGTCTCGCCTCACCACGGGTCGGCCGTGGTGCAGGGCCTGCCGGCCCGGGGAGGAGCGGACGGTCCTGGACCAGCCGGGCGCAGCCCCCAGCGGTGACCGGCTGCTTCGCATTCAAGTCGGACGGCCTGATGGCGGGAAACAGGCAAAGCGCGCACACGGCATCACTCGCACCGATGACCGCCCGCCCGGAGCTCGAATGAATCCTGATCCCGTGTCCCTGCACACCTTTCAAAGAAATCTTTTTAGATAATTGCAAATATTCATGAATCGTCGGGTAGGATCAAATTATCCGGCAACGATGACGTCCTCATTCTGAGGTTGTTCCGTCACACCGGCTCGCCCCCGAGAGGGGGAGTCATGCCGAATTCGTACGAGCCTCGCACCAGCGGCCGTCCCGGCGCGGGCTTCCGGCCCGGCCCCGGCTCGCCCGGACAGCGCAAGACCCGGTCGGCCCCGCAGACGGTGACGGTGACCCGCACCAGCGTGGCGTGGCCCGGGATGTTGGCCGTCGCGGTCATCTCGGCCGTCTTCATGGTGGTCGTGGTAAGCAACTTCGCCGGCATGAGCGGTGTCCTGCCGCTGGCGGTCGTGCTTTTGGCCGCGATGGCCGCCGGACTCGCGGTCCCCCTGATTCTGGGCACCGCCCGCCTCGCCCAACGCGGCCGCTGACGCGCAAGCGCCTCCGATGAGGAACCGGCTCGCCGCATCGATCGAAATTCAGAAGAAGGTGCCGGCCATGTGGACCACCACCGAACGCCGCACGACGATCAGCCTGTCACCACCCTCGACTCCACGATTGCGGTTGCGCCCCGCGGCTCCTCCCGGCTCGGTGCGGACCGCGCTGGACGGCGCCTGGTGGCCCCGCTCGGCCGACCCGGTCGCGGAGCTGCCGGGGCTGGTCCTGGCGCTGCAGGACCACGGCCCCATCGACGACCACCGTCCCGTCACCCACGTCCTGCTGCGGGTGGACGACTGGGACAGCCGACCGCGCCGGCTGCGGATCGACGGCCCGGCCGACAGCAGGGTGGTGCGGCTGAGCTGGTTCGACTCGCTTCCCGCCGGGCTCCTCACCGCGATCCATGCCGACGGGCGGCGCGTCGACCTGCTCACCGTCCCGGTCTCCACGACCCGCACCGAAGCCGAGGCGGTGATGGAACTGGCGTCCCACCCCGCCAACCATCTGCACACCCCCGGCCTGCTGGCCGCCCTCACCGCGGCACCCGGCCGACCGGACCGGGCCGGCACCCAGAACGCCTCGGAGGACGCTTGGGAATCCGAGGGCGGACGCCTTCGAGGAGACCCGGCGACACGCTGATCCGACCCGTTGCCCGGCCGGCCCGTCGGGCGGCCGCCCGGGCACGGAACCTCCGCCCCTCTCCGAACGGAGATCACCATGACCACCTTCACCACCCCGCCCGCCGCCGCAGATCTCGTACGAGGCCCCCACGAGGTGCGGATGCCCGCCCACCGGCGCCCCGGTCACACCATCGTCGCGTTGTCGGGCGCCCTGGACGGTGCCGCCGCCGCAGCGCTGCGCGAACACCTGATCGACGCGTTGCGGCCCAACGGCCGCCTGCTGATACTCGACCTGAGCACGGTGACGTCCGCCGACGCGGCCGGACTGGCCGTGCTGATCGGCATCCGCCGCCGCGCCGCCGGACTCGGCATCACCCTGCGCCTGGCCGCCCCCGGCCCGCAGGTCGCCGCGCTGCTCCGCGCCACCGGGCTCGACCGCGCGCTCATCGTCCTGCCCGCTCGGGCAGTCCGCGCCGGGCTCGCCGCATGACCGCATGGGCGCCGGGCACAGAGATGTTGGCTCGTTGTCCGCTCGGCGGTTCCGAAACGGGCTGGACCGCCCCCTGCGGCGCCCGGACCGGCTGCTCAGCGGAGTCGTCCCCAACGATGCTGTCGGTCACCTGGCGTCTCCTTGATCATCGGATCCGCCGTTGACTCGACACTCCCCGAATCGGGATGCCATCTCCGCCTGGTCGCTCAACACACCTGATGGCCATGGGAAATGTGAACGCGATCTGGCCGGCTGAACGTCCATCACTCCAGTTGCTGGTACTAACCGGGGGAACCTCTTCGTGAGCGTTGTTGATGGCGCCCCCGGCGTGCGGTGTCCTGTTCGCCTCCACCACATTCTCCGGGAAGTGTGGTGCTGGTTGCCGGGCGGTGGAGGGCGACGAACCAGCGGTCCGCCTCCTCCCATCGCTCGGTGACGGCCGCATCGCATGAGGCGGCCAGCGCGTCGGCGCCATCGGTGGAAACATGAGCCCAGGGAAACCAATCGCCGATCGCCCGGGCTGAACGCAGCCGCATCGGCTCGGTTCGTGAGCTCGTGCCGGGCGGGTCGACTTCGATCAACACCTGGCCGCCTGGCCCCAGCAGTCTCAGGACGCGGCGCAGCAGTGCTGCGGGGTCGCCGCCGATGCCGATGTTTCCGGCGGCAAGCAGGATCGTCCGCCATCGCCCGGCGCCTGGCACGCGGCCGAACACGTCTCGACACAGGGTCGGGGCGCCGGCCGCGATGGCCAGTTCGACCGCGCGCGGTGCCGCGTCGATGCCGAGTACTGGAAGTCCGCGGTGGGCCAGCGCCGCCGTCGGCCGTCGAGGTGTTCGATCTCCACCCGTGCGCTGCCATACAGCGCCTCCTCGAACAGTTCGCCGATCATGCCGGGACGGTCCCCTCGGCGGCTCGGGTGCCAAGAGCGCGGACCCCCGCGGCGTACCGGCCACCGAGAGTCTGCTTGGCGCCGGTTACGGCGAAGGTCTCGGTATCGGTCTGTGGCTCGGTGTCGGGTGCGTTGTCGACACCTGTCAGCTCCTCCGCCGTTGCGGGGCATTCGCGACAGTGCCCACACGGCGGGGCTTCGGCCTGGCTGAGGCACGGGACGAGCACATCGCCCACCACTCGTCATCACCCTCCGCATCGACTCGGACCCTGATGGTGGTCATGGGGTGTCGGCCTACACCGAGCCGTTGAAGCTGCGCAGCATCAGGCCGAGGCCGACCACGATGACCAGCGCGGCGGTTGCGAAGGGAACGAGGCGGCTCAAGCACTTCGCTTTGCGGGTGAGGGAGGTCCGGCCCAGCATGCTTTGCAGGCGGATGAGGGTGAGGCCCGCTGCGGTGAGGGTGGCGGCCATGCCGATTCCGTAGGCCAGGACGAGACCGGCTCCGAAGAACGTCCGGCCAAGGGCGATCGTGCCTAGCAGTACCACCAGCGCGGACGGGCTGGGTACCAGGCCGCCGGAGAGTCCCAACCCGATCAATCCGGCCTTGCCGAAGCGCCCGTGGCCGTGGCCGTGCCCGTGCCCGTGCCCGTGCCCGTGGCCGTGGCCGTGCCCGTGGCCGTGCCCGTGGGCGTGGGCGTGGGGGTGGCGGTTGTGGTGTGTGCGCCAGGCTGAGCGGAGGAGTCCGATGCCGATGGCCGCGACCAGGAGGCCGCTGGCGACGCCGAGGTAGGCGAGCATGGTTTCTCCGGCCAGGGCTGCCGAGGTCGAGAGCAGCAGGCCCAGGATCAGGACGCCGCCGGTGTGGGTGAGGGTGACGGTGGCGCCGAGGATGATGGCGTCGCGGGCCCTGCCCCGGCGTCCGGCGATGTAGGCGGCCATGACCGTCTTGCCGTGGCCGGGGAGCGCGGCGTGTCCGGCGCCGATGATGGCGGCGAGAGCAACGGCGAGCAGGGCGACGCTCAGGGACAGGTGCCGGGCGCCCACCAGGGAGTCGAAGTAGGTGGTGAGGTGTCCGAGCGTTCGGGTGAAGGGCCCGGCGGTGGGCAGCCCGGGTAGTCGTGCGAAGGACGAGCCGGTGCCGGGTCGGACGTCGAGGGTTGCCGATCGGACATCCAGTGGCGAGGTGAGCAGGTCGCTGGGGTAGTGGCGCAGTTGGTCGCTGATGCTGCTCGCGGGGACGGGCGATCGGTCGATCCGCACACCCTTGCCGGTGGCGGTGATCTCGTGCCAGCCGATCCGGTCGTTGCGGAAGGTGTCGCTGAAGTGGATCCGTGTGGCCGCCGTTATGGTGGCGGGCGCCGAAAGCGTGCAGGTCAGGCGACTGGTGGGCAGTCCTGCCGAGCCGGGGACCCGGGCGTAGGAGGTGGCCGTCGGCCGCCAGGCGACCGTCCTGTTTCCCACGGTCAGCGGTTTGGCTAGGGCGACGGCGGCGCATTGCCGCTCGGCGTAGCGGGCCGCCTCAGGTGCGCTGACCGTCCCGTCCCGGTCGGTGTCGACCGCGGCGCGCTCCTGGAGGGTGGGGATTTCCGCGGAGTCGACGATCGCGGTGTCCTCGACGCGGTCGGTCTCCAGCCGCAACCCGTCGTAGTGGTTGACGGTGAAGTTGCCCAGCGGATGGTGGGGCAACGAGGTGCCGGCGTTGGCGGGGAGGGGAGGTCCCCAACAGATCACCGCGATCAGGGCGGAGATCAACGCCAGCGCAGCCGATAGTCCGGCGCGTCCTGGCGCGATTCGTGCTGCGGCCCGTGCGGTCAGGCGGCGCGTCCGGTTGCTCGGCCGAGACGTCGGCTGGGTGTGTCCGTTCAGCGTGGTGGCTGGGCCGGTTGGAGTCATGATGCTCTGCCGATCGCGGGGAGTCTCAGGTCGAGGTGCGGGTTGATGCGCCGGGCCGTCGCGCGGTCCCGGCGGGCTGCGTCGTTGTCGCCGAGGGCTGCGTGGATCTCGGCCCGGTGGCGGTAGAACAGTGCGTTGCGCCAGCCAAGGCGGGTCGCCTGCTCTGCGTGTCGCAGTGCTTGCCGGTCGCGGCCGTTGAGGTGCAGCGCCCAGGCGAGGGCGTCGGCCACGACGACGCTCCGGCGGCGCGCCCACTCCGCGCGGGCGTGCCGCAGCGCCCTGGTCGCGTCGCCTGTGTCGGCGGCGTACTCGGACGCGCTCAGATCGTCCACGACGCCGTTGCCGGCCATCAGCCCGCGTTGGGCGAGCAGCAGCCGATGCTGTTCGGCGGCCTCGCCGGTGCGCCCGGCCGCGCGGAGCAGCTCGATGTACTCGGCGATGTACTGCGGCTGCGGGACGCGGCCCACCACGTCACGGTAGCCGTTGATCGCTCCCGCGAGGTCTCCGCGCAGGGCATGGGTCTTGGCGATGCCCTGCGCGGCGGGGACGTAGGCGGGGTCGGCGCTGCGGGCCGCCTGGTACTGGCGGGCGGCTTCGTCCAGGTCGCCGGAGTGCAGGGCGAGTTCGCCCAGGTAGTAGCGGCAGTACGCGATGTCCGACGGGGTGTAGGCGTCCTCGGCCGCCTGCCGCAGCACCCGGCGGGCGCTCGCGTCGTCGCCGTGCGTCTCGAGTTCGTAGGACGCGCGAGTGAACGCCGCGACGCCGGGGCCCAGATCGTTCATGCGGGCCACGGCGGCGGTCGCGGCCGGGTAGTCGCCGAGCTGGGTGTAGGCGTCGGTGAGCACGCCGTACACTTCGGGGCTGGCCGGGTCGATCCGCTCGGCCCGCCGGCCCCAGCGGACGGCGTCGGTGAACTCGTGGCGGGCGTTGGCCAGCGCGGCCATGGCGATCATCGCTCGGTGGTTGCCGGCCGCGTTCAGCGCCAGGGATCGGCGTAGCGCGCCTTCGGCTCTGGCGTAGTACGCCGGGTCGACGGTGATCCTGGCCTGCTGCACGTAGGCCGCGCCCAGCGCCGCCCATGTCGCGTAGTCGCCGGGTGTTTCCCGGAGTGTCCGCTGGTAGCGCGCGATGGCGCCCGCCGCCGCGTCCGCCGGCGGCGCGGATGCGGCGGGGCCGGGATCGCGGCGCGCGGGCGCTGGTCCGCGCGCGACTCCCACGACCGCGATCGAGGCGACGGCCAGCGCGGTGGCCGGGAGCAGCAGGAAGGCCGCACGTCTGAGCTTGGGTGTGGACAGCACGTTTCCCTCTCGGATGAGGGGTGCAGGAGGCCGCGGCCTCCTGCACCCCGTCTGCTCAGCCGGCCTGGTTGACCGCGGCGGTGTGCGGCAGCGCCACGTACGGGAACGTTCCGCCGAACGGTGCGTCGTTGCGATTGACGCGGTCGCCGTCGGCCAGGGCCGGGACGAGCCGCCCGGTCTGGGCCGCGCCTTCCAGTGCCTGGAGCTCGATGTCGACGACGTCGTCGGTGAGCCGCCGCCCGTTCGGGAAGCCCTGAAGGTCACCGGCCAGCACGCCGAGCCGGTTCGGGTCGCGGGTGACCGGGACGGCCATGTTCAGCCGCAGCATCTCGGCGGGTGTGAACCGCGCACCGCGGGCGTCCTTGTTGAGCAGTTGGGAGTTGAGGTCGGCCTGGAGCGGCCCGCCGGTCTTCTTGGCCAGGCCGGTCAGGAAGATCTCGAACAGGTCCCGGCGCGGGGTCGGCGGCGCCTTGATCCCGTAGATCTTCTCCACCAGGACGGGGACCTCCGGCTCCAGCACCCGCTTCACCAGCGGCTTGACCGTGTGGTCCTTGTCCGGGGCGAGCCGGTTGAAGGCGTCCTTCAGCCCGGCTGACGAGACGACCTCGTTGACCAGCGGGTTGCCCAGTCGCGAGACCTGGTGGTAGCCGCCGGCGCGGTGGTGGCCGAGCCTCGCCGACGCGCCGCGGCGGTCGGTGGTCGACCAGATCCCGACGACCGGGTTGCGGCCGGGGTCGCCCTTGAGCGCGAGGTCCTTCTTGGGGACCTGGAGCGCGATGGTGTTGACGTTGTAGCCGCGCAGGGTGTCGTTGCCCCGTTCCTTGAGGTTCCCGCCGTAGAGCAGGTCGAAGACCCGCAGGTCGAGGAAGAAGGAGTCGTCGGCCTGCCCGGCGTAGGTCCGGGCACCGCCCGCGAGCTGCCGCGTCGCCTGCCGGCGCAGCGTCCCGTAGTCGGGCATAGACGCCGCACCTGTCCGCGAGGGCGCGGCGAGAGCATCGCGGACCAGCGTGCGGGTGCCCTTACGGGTGATCCGCTGAAGTGTGTAGTGCTGGCGGAACAGCAGATTGGGGTCGTCGAGCGACGTCACTGGTCCGTTGTTGTACAGGAACGTCTTGTTGCCGCGCCGGTCCTCGTTCCGGAACGTCCAGCGGTAGACGATGTCGGGTTTGGCGTCGCCGTCATTGTCGATCTTGATGTTGTAGCGCGCACCGGTGGCGAACGGATAGAAGTTCGGTCCGCCGTTCGGCTCCTGGAACGGAATCCAGTTGGCCACCAGCGACACCGTGTCGGGCCTGTCGGGGCTGGTGAAGGCGTACAGGTCGGTGTTGTCGGCCTGTGGGTCACCCGCGATCAGCGGCGCCTCGCGGTGGCTGGACGCGCTCGATGGCGCCGGCCGCAGCGCGACGGCGGCGACCAGCCCTCCAGCCGCGATCACTCCCGCCCCGGCAGCGGCGGCCACCGGTTTGCTGACTTTTATCACGATAGTTGAATTCCTCTCGATACCACCCTAAAACGGACTTGGATGTCGTCGCCCGGGTGTCTTCATTCGACATTCGGAGAACACCGGCACGGGGATGGGCATGAAAAAGAAAAGGAACGGCGGCCTTCGGCAAACAACGCGGCTCACCGCACAGCCCGAGTGGCGGACTGTGATCCAGGACACACCATCGTCGAGTCGTCCAGCCGGCGCGCGACTCCGGACTGGAGAGCTTCAAGAGTTGGGGTTACCAGAGTGGTAGGTGTGTGCCGGCGAGGAGGCCGTTGAGTAGGGCGGGCCGGCGCTGGACGCGTTTCAGGCGGGTCTTGATGAGCGTCATGAGCTGGTCGATGGCGTGCTTGGCGAGGTTGGCCAGAGACCGTTTCAGGTGTGCCCAGACGCTTTCGACGGGGTTGAGTTCGGGGGCGTAGGGCGGCAGTTAGAAGACGGTGAGCCAGTCCCGGGCGGCCAGGTAGCGGCGCATCCGGGCCGAGCGGTGGGTGTTGAGGCCATCCCAAACGACGACGATCGGTCCGCCGAAATGCTGGTGAGCGGCGTCCAGTAAGCGGATGTAGTCGCCTTCGTCGAACCCCTCCGGTGGGTGCCGCGAGCGGTGACGCGCACGACCGGTGTGCGTCCGCGTCGTCCCCCGGTAGTGCCTTTGCCTCGGTCCAGCCGTGCGCGGCCGGACCGGCCTCCAACGCCTCCTCCAGGAGCTTCACCTGATCGCCGGTCACTTTGCATTTCGCGCCACTGGCGCCCTTGGAGGCCAGCGCTGCCGTCCCTCCCGTCTGCCAGGCCCGCCGTCACCGGTTCACCGACATCGGCGCCCCCGCCCATACCGCATCCACCAGAGGTAACCCGCTCACCCCGCAGACCAGTCACTATCAAGACACAGTCGGTAAAACCAACCATTGAAGCGCTCTAGATGATCTATCTGAAAGCTGAACCGGCCAGTGTCAAGGCCGCTCTTGATCAGTCGTGAAGATCGCTGCCGAGGGGTGGCCAGTCGATGCGTGCTCAGCTCGGCTGGTCGCAATCGAACTGGCGACCAGATGCCGTGATTCACGCAAAAACGGAGCTGGGCACGGTGAACGCCTACACTTCCGGTAGCGCGTATGTCGTGGAGGCCTGGGACGGGGACAGACCCCTTCCGGTCTTCAAGGAGACCGAGACGCTCAGTCAGGGCAGTTGGGGCCTGCGCACGGTCGCGGAGTCCGTCACACGGTGGGGTTCGCGCTTCGACTATAAGGGCGGAAAGGCCGTCTTGACCGAGTTGCGGTGTCGTGATCTCTCCTGAAGCGGTCCGACGCCGAGTTGCTGTACCAGCGGGCTGATACGCGTGTTCTCGCCGTGGCGGTCCTCGGAAGTGCTGGCGGGCCGGGAAGTTCGATGGGCGCGTGCGCGTATCAAGCATGCGCGGCTTGTTCTTGCCATGCGTGGGGTGGATCTGCATGGGTCTGCTCCCGCCGTGGTCGCCTTCAATGACAGAGGGGATCGGTGTGGGAGAACGGATGATCGCTGCCCGGGTGATGGTCGACGGGTGCGACTTCGGTCCTGGGCGGACTCTTACTTCCGGTGAGGCTGCGCACATGTTAAGTGTGCGTCGCAACACTGTGGTGCGCTGGGGCAACAGAGGAAAGCTGGCGAGTGATCGCGCACAGGGCGGTATACACCGTTACAGCCGTGAACAGGTCGAGCACCTGTGGTACGGGCGGGCCGCAGCACGTAAGGCCGGGCCCGCAGTGTCACACGTTGCAGGAGATGTCCGGTGACCGGGCCGGACGTGTCTGGGCCGGACGTGTCTGGGCCGGACGTGTCTGGGCCGGACACGGTGGAGGTGACGCTCGAGGCGCTTTACCAGCAAGCGAGAACGGCCTGGGAGGTGGTGCAGCGCGATTCTGACGGCCTGTCCCTGGCGGGGACGGGTGATGCGCTGGAGGTGACCGTGGATGTGCTGGACCTGGTGTGGTCGGTCGTCAGGGCGGTGGTGACGCGTACCGAGTCGATCCGGGAGCGCGAGGTGAACGATCGTCGGAGGGCGGAGACTGATGTGGTGGATCTTGCGCTAGTGCATCTGCACTATGGACAAGAGGGGCTGATGGTGGCGCGTCACCTGCTGGGGGCGGGTCGCGGTGAGGTGCTGCGAGTGACACAGGGCAAGGTGTAGGTTTCGGGGAGTCGCGGGGTGAAGGGCCGCGGCTCCCCCTTCGCGTGTCAAAGCCAGCTTCGGAAACCGGCGCACCGGATTGGCAAGCCGCCTACCCCCACCGGAGATCACTGGTCGAACACACTGTCGCCCGGCTTCGCCCACCACGCAGACCGCCGCCTCCGCCGCCGATTCGTCGCTGCGCCGTCCTGGAACCTGCCGCGGCCACGACCACCGGCGCCCCGACTGGTCACACGCTGCGGTCACTGGCTCGACGGATCCTGCGTCTGCCCCAAGAGATCGACGACCTCAAAGCTCAGATCGCCGCCGCCATCACCACCTGCCATCCGGCGTGGCGGGCTGCTATCGAGTCGGTCCCGAGACTGCCGCGGTCCTGCTCATCGCCGCGGGCGTCTCCACAGCGCGGCATCATTCGCCGCCCTGTGCAGAGCCAGCCCGTTCCAGACATCTTCCGGCAAGCCGAACGTCACCGGCTCAATCGATAGCCGCCGTTCTCCATGCGGCCGAGGATTTCACGGTCTGGGCCACAAAACGCTGGCCCTTGCCTGTCGGAGTAGGCAACGCCCAATCGTTGTGGGGGTCGCGATCCCGAGCGCTTCGCGTCCTACACCAGCGCAGTGCCAGAGACCGACAAGTGGACCGGCTGTGCGCCGGACGGCGTGCCCCGCCCGCCGTGCAGGCGCCCTTGGTGCCCCAGCGCTCTCGGATCGCGGGCCTCCACAGTGGAGTAACCGGAGCAAGTACTGGTTCCGCGTGACGGAGCCGGCAATCAGGGCGATCATACGAACCTGGTGGTGCTTGGCGCGCAGCCGCACGGTTCTGGTCCGCGCGGTCACTGCGATGTCCTCCGCACGCAGCCGCGCATACTTCCCTCACCCGAGCCCCGGAGCAGGGCTGCCGTTAGCACCCGCCCGTGTCATACGCCGCACATGTCCTTGGCACTTCCTTCCAGTACAGGCCGACCAAGGGTGCGGCGTAGGGCTACAGGTAGCGACGGCCCGGACAGCACCTTGAAATTGGCGGAAGCAGAGGAGGTACGGCACCTGGAAGAAGTCGGGGCGCCGTCGCGCCAGAAGCGCAACTGCCCTGGTGCCAACTCGGCCCGTCCCGACGGCCACGATCGGCGGCGAGGTATGGCCGTGGGCATCGACGGCCCCGGGATTCACGGCCCTCCGCGCGGGCCTCTCGGTGTGCCGCCGATGCCGGACCAGGAGCCGGATCCACGGCCGACATGAGCCCGGCCACCGATCCGTCCCCTCAAGAAGGCATCCTGCCCTGATCACACCACGGCGCGGGCCATATCTCTGAATCCCGTTCCGCTTTTCCCAGGCAGCAAGATGATCACTGGAACAGTATGGACAGCCGCCTATAAACCATTGAGAAACGCCGCAGCCAGACACGAGGGCGGGCGAACTCACTACGAACGGGACTTTCACACCGGCCGCGTCCGGGCCCTCGCCGCTGACGTAATCGATGCCGACGGAAGTGCCCGTCGGCACAGCGTGGACCAGCATGCGCCTTTCGGCAACCGACGGGTGCGGAACGGGCGTCATGCGGGCCTCGACGACGTCCGTTTCGGCGGGCGGGTCCGATGGCGTGCCGTGCAGCCGGGCGGCCAGGTTAACGGCGTGCGCGGCCGGGAAGCCTCCTCCTTCCTGGCCGACCGCTTCCTGCGACGTAAGGGGCGTGCCGGCGCTGCGGCGAACTCTGCCGTCACCGTGCCCTCCTACGCCGTTCCCAATGCGGCGCGGCGGCCACGACTCGCCGCACCTGTTCCGCGTCACCCGGTCCGCGAGAGCCGCGTCCAGCAGCCCGTCATTGTGCGGGGCAGCGGCCGATTGTCTCCACGGGGCGGGACCTTGGTCCGGAGGGTTGGGGACGGACGACCGGCGATCGGGCGGGCCGCCGGTGATCGACTGAGTGTCGCGGCACGCAGGCCGCTCATCGAGGAGACGCTCATGCGCACGCAATCCCCCCGCCGAAGACTGGGTTTCTGGATGGCCTCCGCCCTAGTCGTCGGCAACATGATCGGATCAGGTGTCTTCCTGCTGCCCAGTTCGCTGGCCGAGTACGGCCCCATCAGCCTGATCGCCTGGGTGTTCACGAGCGCGGGCGCCGTGCTGCTGGCGCTGGTGTTCGCGCGCCTGGCCCGCGCCTACCCGCGGACGGGCGGGCCCTACGCCTACGCGCGGCGGGCGTTCGGCGACTTCGTCGGTTTCCAGACGGCCTGGGGCTACTGGATCGCGGTCTGGGCTGGGAACGCGGCGATCGCGGTGGCGTTCGTCGGCTACCTGGCCCACTTCTGGCACGCGCTGGCCACCGAGAGGGCCCTGGCGGCCGTGGTGGGGATCGCGGTGATCTGGCTGCTGACCGCCGTGAACGCCTACGGCGTCCGGCAGGGCGGCGCGGTCCAGGTCGTGACGACTGTGGTGAAGCTGGTGCCGCTTCTGCTGATCGCGGTCGGCGGGCTGTTCTTCATCAAGTCCGCCAACTTCGGGCCGTTCAACGGCAGCGGCGAGGGCGCGTTCTCGGCGGTCACCGCCGCCGCGGCGCTGACGCTGTGGTCGTTCATCGGCCTGGAGTCGGCCACCGTTCCGGCCGAGGACGTGGAGAACCCGGAGAAGACCATCCCGAGGGCCACCATCGCCGGCACCGCCGTCACCGCGCTGATCTACATCCTCGGCACCGTCGCCGTGCTCGGTCTGGTGCCCGCCGCCGCGCTGGCCGGCTCGACGGCGCCGTTCGCGGACGCCGCGGACGCGGCGTTCGGCGGCTGGGCCGCCGACCTCGTCGCGGCGGGCGCCGCGATCAGCGCGTTCGGGGCGCTGAACGGCTGGATCCTGCTGCAGGGCCAGGTGCCGTTCGCCGCCGCGCGCGACGGGCTGTTCCCGCGGATCTTCGCCCGCACCGGACGCGGCGGCACCCCGGTCGCCGGCCTGGTGATCTCCAGTGTGCTAGTGACGGCGCTGATGGCGATGAACTACAACGCGAGCCTGGTCGACCAGTTCACCTTCGTGATCCTGCTCGCCACCCTCACCACCGTCATCCCCTACGCCTACGCGGCGGCCGCCGAACTGGTGCTGCTCGCCACCGACCATGCCGCGTTCTCCGGGCGCCGGCTCGCCCGCGACGCGGTGATCGCGCTGCTGGCGTTCGGCTACTCGGTGTGGGCGATCTCCGGCGCCGGCCAGGAGGTCGTCTTCAAGGGCACGCTGCTGGTCTTCGCCGGATTCCCCGTCTACGCGTGGCTGAAGTACCGCGACGCTCGCACTCCGCTCAAGGCCGTCGGAAGCGAGCCCGAACCGCCCGCCAAGGCCGCCTGAACCGCCGTCCGAAAGGAAAGATCCCTTGTTCACCGTTTCCTCCGAGGTCGGGCGGCTGCGGCAGGTGCTGCTGCACCGCCCCGACCTGGAACTGCTCCGCCTCACTCCGGCCAACAAGGACGACCTGCTCTTCGACGAGGTGCTGTGGGCCAAGCGCGCCCGGCAGGAGCACGACGTGTTCGCCGACACCCTGCGCGAGCGCGGCGTCCAGGTGCTCTACGTCGCCGACCTGCTGGCCGAGACCCTCAAGGACGACCAGGCGCGGGCGCACGTGCTGGACCACACCGCCGCCGAGACCGTGCTCGGGCCGACGCTGGCCGATCCCGTCCGGGCCGCGCTGGACGGCCTCGACCCCGACACCCTCGCCCGGCACCTCATCGGCGGGCTGACGAAGGCCGAGATGGGCCTGGCCGTCCACAGCCTCCTGCTGGCCTCGCTCGACGACGGCGACTTCGTCCTGCCGCCGCTGCCCAACCACCTGTTCACCCGCGACCCGTCGGCCTGGGTGTACGGCGGCGTCACCCTGCATCCGATGGCCAAGCCCGCCCGCCGCCGCGAGACCCTCCATCTCGACGCGATCTACCGGTACCACTCGATGTTCGCCGAGCAGCACCAGCCCGTCTGGTATCCGGGCGCGGACTTCGCCCTCCCCACGCTCGAAGGCGGCGACATCCACGTCCTCGGCAAGGGCCTGGTCCTGATCGGCATGAGCGAGCGGACGACACCGCAGGCCATCGAGCTGCTCGCCCGGTGGCTGTTCGCCGAGGGCGCCGCGCACCGCGTCATCGCCGCCCAGCTGCCCCGGCGGCGGGCGTTCATGCACCTGGACACCGTCATGACCATGGTCGACCGGGACGCCTTCACCGTCTACCGCGGGCTTCCGCCGCTGCGGTCCTACACGCTCACGCCCGGCCGGGCCACCGAGGTGCTGGTGCACGAGAACGAGGCGCTGTTCCCCGCCATCGCCCGCGCCCTCGACCTGCCGCACGTCCGCGTCCTGACCGCCGATCAGGACGTCCGCGCCGCCGAGCGCGAGCAGTGGGACGACGGCGACAACGTCCTGGCCGTCGCACCCGGCGTCGTCGTCGCCTACGAGCGAAACGTCACCACCAACACCATGCTCCGCCACCACGGCATCGAGGTCATCACCATCCCCGGCAGCGAACTCGGCCGCGGCAGAGGCGGCCCCCGATGCATGAGCTGCCCCCTGCACCGCGACGAGGTGACCCCATGAAGGACCTGCTCCGCACCGCGGACCTCAGCGCCGACGACCTGGCCATGCTGCTGAAGCTGGCCACCGGCTTCCAGGACGAACCGGGCTCGGCTCACAACCTGCTGGCCGGCCGCATCGTCCCGATGTACTTCGCCAAGCCGTCCACCCGGACCCGCCTGTCCACCGCGGCGGCGGTCGCGCGACTCGGCGGCGCACCCGTCACCGTCGGGCCGGACGAACTGCAGTTGCGGCGCGGCGAGACCATCGCCGACACCGCCCGGGTGGTGGGCTCCTACGCCGCCGCGATCGTCATCCGCACCTTCGCCGACACCGACGTCGAGGAACTGGCGGCCGCCGCCCCGATCCCGGTGGTCAACGCGCTGACCGACGGGCACCATCCGCTGCAGGCCGTCGCCGACCTGCTGACCGTCAAGGAGCACTTCGGCGAGTTGCACGGCAACCGCATCGCCTACGTCGGCGACGGCGGCAACAACGTCGCCCGCAGCCTGATGGAGGCCGCCGCGGTCGCCGGCATGGACATCGCCATCGCCGCCCCGGACGGCTACCTGCCCCAAGAGGAGGCCCTCGCGGCCGCCCAGGCCGAAGCCGGAAGGCGCGGCGGAAGCATCGTGGTGACGCATGACCCCGCCGCGGCCGTCAGCGGCGCAAGCGTCGTCTACACCGACGTCTGGCTGTCCATGGGAGATTCCGAGGACGAACACGCGCGCCGCCGCTCCGTGTTCGCCGCGTACCGGGTCGACCAGGACCTCATGAACCGTGCCGGTGAGGACGCCGTGTTCATGCACTGCCTTCCCGCCCATCGCGGCGAGGAGGTCACCGCGGCCGTCATCGACGGCGGACGGTCGCTGGCCTTCAGGCAGGCCGCCAACCGGCTGCCCGCCACACAGGCCGTCCTCTACGCCCTCCTGACCGACCAGTTGGAAGGCCGACGATGAGGATCGTCGCCGCGCTCGGGGGCAACGCGCTGCTCCAGCGCGGGGAACCCCTTGACGCCGCCGTCCAGATCGCGCATGTCCGCGAGGCCGTCCGCGGCCTCGCGGCTCTGGCGGACGGCAACGATCTGATCGTCACGCACGGGAACGGTCCGCAGGTGGGGCTACTGGCGATCGAGAGCGCCGCGGACCCGGAACTCGCCGCGCCCTACCCGCTCGATGCCCTCGGCGCCGCGACCCAGGGCATGATCGGCTACTGGCTGATCCGCGAGCTGCGCCGCGTCCTTCCCCACCGGGAGGTCGTCGCCCTGCTGACCGAGACCCTGGTCGACCCGGCCGATCCCGCCTTCCGCGACCCGACCAAGTTCATCGGCCGCGGCTACCCACCGGCCGAGGCACGGCGGCTGCGGGACGCCCGGGGCTGGGCGATGCGCCCGGACGGCCGCATGTGGCGGAGGGTCGTCCCCTCCCCCGAACCGCGCGACATCGTGGAACTCGCGGCCATGCGGCGGCTCGTCGACGACGGCTGCGTGGTGATCGCGGCCGGCGGCGGAGGCGTCCCGATCGACCCGGACCACCACGGTGTCGAGGCGGTGGTCGACAAGGACCTCACGGCCGCGCTCCTCGCCGCGCGCCTGAAGGCGGACACGCTGATGCTGCTCACCGACGTTCCTGCCGTGATGGCCGGCTACGGCACCGCGGACGCCCGTCCCGTCGGCCTCATCACCCCGGCCCGGCTACGCGCGATGGACCTCCCGAGCGGTTCCATGGGGCCGAAGGCGGAAGCCGCCTGCCGCTTCGCCGAGCAGCGTCCCGGCGCCGCGGCGGTCATCGGCTCCCTCGCCGACGCGCCCGCCCTGCTCACCGGCGAGGCGGGCACCAGAATCGAGACACCATGAGCGCCGGACCGCAGGCCCTCGATGCCGACACCTGTCCTGCCCTGCCGCAGGACCTCGCGGTCGGCCGGATCGCCTGAGCCGGGACGGCGGCCCCGCGTCCACCCTGCCGGTGAACTTCGTCATGGCCGGGGAGCCGAGGTCGACGAGGGAGCGCCGGCCCGGCCCGTCCCGTCCCGGAAGGCAGGGACGCCGATGGCCTCAGTGCGGCCGTTCCGCCGTCCAGCGGCGGTGGCGTGCGGCACCGAGTCTCCCGTCGGGTGCGAAGGTCGTGGTCGGTGGGGCCGGCGGCGCCTGGGCGATGGCGTGGGCGAGCGCCGCGGCGCGGATGCCGTGGATGATCTCGTCCAGTGTGCCGATCGCCTGCCGCAGTGTCCTGCGTAGCCGCTCGGCCTCAGCGGGGGTCACCTGGCGATGGGCCGGCGCCGCAGCGGCAGGCCGACCGGGCCTGCCGTCGCGCTGCCGCCGGGGCGGATGGTCGTCACCGTCGTGTGGGCTGAGCCGGGCGAGGTCTTGGTGCAGGTCCATGCTGACGGTGAACGCCTGGCGGATCAGCCCATCGGCCAGCACGCTGAAGTCTGGGGGCCCGCCGTCCGCGGGTAGGTGGGGCGGGTGTTCCGGCATCGCAGACCACTTCCTTGATGGTTTGAAGGACGCCGGCCCGCGGCGGTGCGCTCGCTCCGCCCGCCGCGCGAGCCCGGCCGCAGCACCGAACGCACCGGGCGGCCACCACGCCGGTCCGGCCGGCCGCCGTTCTGGTCGACCGGACGGCGGGCGGTCTGGCGGGCGCCGTGGATTTCCAGTTCGACCGCATCAGCTGCCTGGAGCATCCGGGGCGTGGCGGGAAGAGCCTGGGTGGACGTTGAGACCGCGGTCCAGGCCGGTTATGCGCAACAGTTTGGCGACCTGCGGGCGGGGGGCGGACAGGTAAAGGCTGATGCCGAATTCGGTGGCATCGCGCTGGATGCCGATCAGCATGGTCAGCCCGGCCGCGTCGCAGAAGGTCACCTCGCGCAGGTCGAGGATCAGCAGCCGGGCGCTTTGGGGCAGTGCGGTGAGAAGTCGCTCGCCCAGTGCGGGGGCGGAAGCCATGTCGAGATCGCCCCGCAAGGCGACGATGGTGATGCCCGGACGTCCGGGGGAAGGCGCGGTGGCCCTGGCGACGGCCCGGGATCGGCTGACGGCGGTGAACCGGGTGGGGCCGGAGTACCGGGTGCATACGGTCGTGGGCTTGCCGCCGGTCATGGCGATTTCCGATCGCGGGGTGGATGAATTCGGCCGTGCCGGTCGTGTCCGCGGGTCAGCGCGGCATTGACGGTTCACGCGGTCAGCCGATCGGCGGCCTTGTCCAGGGCCGCCTGGGCCGCCGTGTGGCCGGTGGCGGCCGGGACGGTGAGCAGGTCGATGCGGCGGCCGTCGGCGTAGATCGCGGTGAGCAGCCCGGCGGGCAGGTTGTCGAACCAGCTCAGCAGGACCTCGCGGGTGTCGTTGGGGCCGTTGACGAGCAGGCGGCGCGGATGGGTGTGCCAGTCGGCCGCCCGCAGCAGGACGTGGCTGATCGGCTGGCGGTCGCCGGGTGGGCCGTGGGCCCGCAAGGCCAGCAGCAACGCGGGCAGTTCGGCGACCGGATCGGCCGAGCGGGGCCACCAGGCGCCGTCCAGAAGCGCGCGTCCCCGCCCTGAACGGTGGCGCATGAGCGGGGCGGACGGCTGCAGGGCGAGCCGGGGGGCCGGGGGCGGCGGGAGCCCGCCGGTCGTGATCGGTTCCGCGGTGGTGCGCATGGACTATTCCCCTCCCCCCGGAACCGCGAGGCGGCTCCTCTGGGTGAGCTGTCGATCGGACGGACCGGCCGACAGGTCTGGGGCTCCCCCGCAGATGCGGGGTGATGCGGCAGAACCCGGCAAGCGGGGCGGTTCCGATCAGCGAACGAGCCGGTGCGGCGGATCACCCTCAAGGGCGGGGATGTCGTCTTTGCCGGATATCGATAACTCTAGTCGCCAATCCTCGACGCCTCAAAAACCTGGAGTAATGTCTGCCCAAGTTTTCGACATTTCTTCTTCTGTCTTTGGATTTCGCGGGTTTGACGGCGGTGGATTTCCATCGCATTTCCGCCCCGTCCGGCTTCCTGGTCATCGAGCGTGGCGGGAAGACCAGGTGTGAGAAGAGCTGTCGTGGCCCGACGTGGCTCGATCGCCTCACCGGCTCCGACGGTGGCCGCCGGGGTCAGCGTGAGCGCAGCCTGTCGAGGCGATGGGCCGGTACACCGAGCGCCTGCAGAGCGTCGCGCAGTTCGTCGCGCTCTGCTGCGCTGACCGGCGCATCCCTCATGTACAAGCCCATGATCAGCTCGCCGATCGCCTTCTCCCACGAGCCGCGGGCGGCCGAGTCGGCAACGCGGTGCAGCGTCGAGGAGGGCAGCCGATCCTGGAAACCCCCGGGCAGGCACCGCATGGCGTCGGCCAACTCCCGGTGCCGCGCGGCTGCCAGCGGTGGGGCGGATGCTGGTTCGGGACGGGGCGGTCTTGTGACACCGAGTAACCGCAGCATGTGATCCATCGCGCCCACAGTGAGCCCCGTCCTTTTGCATCGGCTTGCCGGCCCGGAGAGGGGCGCCCGGCGTCCGTGCCCGTGGTTCCGGAGGAGTGGCCAGCTCATACCCCCGAACGAACAGGCCCACCCATCGCGATGAGCCGGCGCAGGTCGGTCCGGCACTCCAGTGACCTCGATCGCCGGCAGCAGCCCCCGGGCGGGGCCCGGTGGCGTAGGCTCGGTGGTACCGGAGGCACTTCGTGCGCGGGCCGCCACGTCGGCGCCGTCTTCGGCGATCACGACCCGGTCCTCGACGGACCGAGAACGGGGCCTTCGAGATGGCCCGCACACTGCTCGATTCGCATGTGTCGTCAGGCGGCGGTCCCGGTCGGCGATGTGCTGCGGAGGAGCTCCTCGCCTGCCGTGCCACGCGATTCGGTGTCATTCGTCGCCTACCTCCCGGGGCGGTAGAGCGTTCCGTGATCGGAGATCACCAATGAGCGCCATGACCGCCGCGTCCACCGCCGATGGCCTGACCGCGGCGCCCGCCGAGGTGCGGATGCCCGCCCATCGGCGCCCCGGCCACACCATCGTCGCGCTGCACGGCGCCTTGGACTCCGGCGCTGCGCCGGCGCTGCGCGAGCACCTGCTGGGAGTGCTGCGTTCCAGCAGCCGGCTGCTGATACTCGATATGGGTGAGGTGTCGTCCTGCGACGAGGCCGGGCTCGCCGTCCTGGTCGGCATCCAGCGCCGCGCCGCAGGACTCGGGATCACCGTCCGCCTCGGTGCCGCGAACCGGCAACCCACCGAACTCCTCCACCTCACGGGCCTGGACCGCGTACTCGTGGTCCAGAATGCTCCGGGGGCGCAGGTCGCGGCCGCGGCATGACCGCCGGGACTCTGGACGCCACGGGTATGGCGCCAGAGCGCACCGTGTCCGATCAGGCTGGTCGTACCAGACGGCGCGGGGCGTTCACTGACAGGGCGGACGCGTGATCCCCCGCCGCGCGCTCTCCGCACCGGCGACCCCGACGAGAGGTCCATCGAACTCCGAGGCGAGCCGATGACGATGAAAGACGAATACCTCGCGCTGATGAAGGGCCTCGCCGCAGGCATGGCCATCGCGCTGACCGCCGTCTGCGCGGTCGTCGCCGTCGTCTCTCTGATCGTCTCCTGAACCGGCCGACCGGAGGCGACCGCACAGTGCACCGGAACCGGAGGGACTTTCCAGGGACCGGCGCCAGATCGGCCACGCACCCGCGGGACCGAGGTGTTCCGGTGGCCGCGGGGGGCAGGGATCCTGATGTCCGACCAGGAGGAGCAGATGAGCGGGCAGCCGCACGCCCGGGTCGGCGCGGACCACGCGGGCCCGGTCGGTGCGATGGACTCAGCGATCGTGGCCGTCAGCGCGTCCGGCATGATCACGGCCTGGAGTCCCTGGGCCCGGCACCTGCTGGGCCACACCGCCGAGGAGGCGCTGGGACGGCCAGTGGAGCGGTTCCTGCACCGCGTCGCCGAGGGCGGTGCCCATCCGCGGTGGGACCACCGCATCCTGCGTGTGCTGCGGGCCGGTGTCCCCGTCGACGCCGGCGCTGACTCGTTCACCCATCGCGACGGACACCCGGTGATGCTGGCCTGGTCGTCCGCTCCGATCTACGCCGGCGAGCCGGGAACGGAGGAACGCGAGGCCGGGACGGTGACCGGAGCGGTCATCGTGCTGCAGGACGTGACCGAGCGGCTCCGGATCGAGCGGGAACAGCACGACCGGATGGAGCAGGCGCGGCGGGCCAACTCCCGGCTGGAGCTGGTCGCCGAGATCACCACCGTGCTGTCGTCCACCCTGGACGAGAACGAGGTGCTGCGGCGGCTGGTCCGGCTGGCCGTCCCCGCGCTCGGTGACTGGGCGGAGGTCGACCTGCTCATCCCGGACGGACGCGTCGAGCGGGTGGCCGCGACCCACCGCGAGTTCTCCCCCGCCGACACCGCTCTCCTGGAAGGGCCACTGCCGCCACTCCCCCGGTCCCCGCGCGGCCCCCTCGCACGAGTGCTGCACGGCGCCCCGACCATGGTCATCAGTGGCGACGATGCCCGGCCGTACTCCGACGAGCCGCTCACCGCCGCGCAGCACGAGCTCTTCCAGACCATGGACGCCCACAACGTGATCATCACCCCCCTGACGGCCCGGGGCGAGACCTACGGCGCGCTGACCCTGGGCTACTCCCGCCCCCGGCACGGCTACGGTCCTGACGACCGGCTCGTCGTGGAGGACATCGCGCGCCGCACCGGCCTCGTCCTGTCCAACGCCCGGCTGTACACCACCCA